>CAMJFV010000014.1 GCA_946405045.1 uncultured Bacteroidales bacterium
ATTGTATGCATTTGACACATGGTGGAACACATTTGCTCCAATATACAAAAACTATTTCTCAGCATTAATCAACAATTACATGTTTGATATGTATGCAATTGATGATATGGAAATGCCATTGCATTTCGGAGCCGTCGATGTTGGCACCGAGACACCTATGTTTGCAGTGTTGACAATCCCGAAAACAGATGCGCATGTGACGGTACCTTCTCAAATTGCTCCGACATCTGATAACGTAACATTGCTGTTCCGACCAATCTATGACCAAGGTGATGTTGTCACATTACATCCTATCTGTAATTATGCATTCTTTGATGGAACTGATTTGACTGTTGATGGTTCAACTGTCACTATGAAATTCTATTATAAGAATGGATCTGAAGTAAGCGGTGTGGTTGACACTGGACTTGTGTTAAAGTTCAAGAAAGTATCATCGTCATCAGATATCATGAACAGTGTTTCGCAATATATCGGATGCCAAACAATTCCGCTAGAAGTACAAAATATTCATGAAACGTTCGATGTTCTTCCAGATAAGTCCATTCTGAATGAGAAACATGCACAGTTGCATTATGAACTCCTTGCAGGAAATCATTTCGCCCCTTTGAATTACGACTCTGAATTCATCATGAATTCTCATTCAGGTCCACATGACAAACTATTTCTGAAATGTGATCAGATCAATCGATATGCAATAACGGACATGGGTGGTCAACCAACAACGACATGGTATTTCAAACCATGCCAGGTTAAACATCTTGACATTGAATCTGGTTATATGTATTCACTCGGTAGTGGATATTTTGAAGGTCAAACGGTATATGCATATACCGATGATGGTTTATGTGTATTCCCGATGATTATAACCGCGATAGATCATTCGGAAGAACACGGTTTTGTTGAAGCCAAAGTTGATGAATTCAATGCACCATGGTTCCGTACATCAGATTTGTCTGTCATTGAGAAGTATCTTGATGCTGCAACACCAATCACATGTACGATTGTTGATGACAACATACGGAATTTTATGGATGAATATTCTGAATATGAAGGTCCGTATTATCCAATTCCACAGGTATCTTCAACAGTTGAAATACCTTCCGAATGGAATGACGTGTATACCTTACCGGGAGATCCGATATATGTTGTCAGTAACTCAGAATATGTCTATACCAGATTGAACTGGATGTTCAATGACGAGATTCCAAACCGTATAGATGGAACGATCAATCCGTTACATCACTTTGTATACCTTGGTGACATTGCAATCAACGATGTTGCCCGTTCAGCAAATCTAAAGTTACTGTATCATGACTTTGATTCTTACACAACACCTGAAAAGTATCCGGTGTTGAGAGAAGAACCTGATGATCATTATGTTTGGAAACAAGAGCATGAAACGTTTAACAAACAAATCTCGAAAGCAATGAATAACATTGCAACTCTCAAAGAAGAACGTGAACGTGTATTGGCCGAATATCAAGAAATGCTACATCCGCATGTTTTGAAATATTCAACCGTGATGATCAGACCTGGCGCGAAATCCGGTAGTGAACTAATCCCAGAAAAACACTGGCAAGTTGTATGGTATGTCGATGAGATTCTTGATAATCCACTTCGTGTCAAGCTTTCATACACTGATGATCCAGTTCCTGAGATTGGTGATACTGTATTCATCAAACCAGAAGCCGAAATCATTGAAACTCATCCAGAATATGCAACGTATGTATGGACGGTTTCTAATGTCGATTTGAATTCAATCAGTATTCGGACACAACAAAACGGTTCTATGATCGAAACGATAATTGACATATCATTGTTGATTCATGTCGTTGCAGACTCTGATGATCCATCCGGCTATAAAGAAGGATACCAGTATGTCATTTACCAGAATCCGCCGTACATCATAAATGAAGAAGACGTCATAATTGTACAACGTGATTTCCGTAGAAAAGAACGTGCGATCAAGCTTCATATCGAAGCGATCAACCGTGACATCGAATACTGGGAAGCGTTCATCAAACGAATGACATTATATGATACCGAACTGGAGACTCCGACGAAGTGGTATAATGTAAACTCGTATGATGCTGCGATGGTATACATTGATAATGGCCGTGCTCGAATGGTTCCTACTCGAAAAACTGCATTACGTGATATTGTGATCGGAAATGCTCAACTTCGTCTATATGACTGGGAACACAAACGTTGGTTAACGCCGAGCGAGTACCTGTTCACAATTCAGGGTTATGATAACAGACATGACGTTTATGGTGATTATTCATCACCACGTGTTCATGATACATTGAACATCAGACTGCTTGACCCAACTTTGAATTCAAAGAAGATTCTGGTATACATGACATATGATGACAGTACTCCATGGGCTGATATCACACCTGGTTCAATGGATTGCAAAGTAACGTTTAAACCAGTGATGGTATTGAACCCAGTTGATGAAGTCAGTGATATGTATCATAGAATTCGAGTCAGAAAGCATTATGACGAATCAGAGACCTACCGTTTGATCAACTTGGAATCAACACCGGCTGATTTTCCTATAGAGGGTGGCATCATGTTGACAAGACCTGATAGATCCGGATTATACAAATACGGTTCTCCAATCAGATTTTGTGATATGAAGGTTTTGACTAACAATAGTGAACTGACTTATGCTGACTTCGATATCTACATGAGAAATCCGATGAATCATGCTGAAGTCCCAATGTATCATACTGATCGAGAATACAATGTATCAATCATTGTTGATATTGATGGATTTGAACCAAATCATCACGTTTTGATGGTATCTGTTAAAAACGATGATGTCTCTGAGTTCAACGGTGTATCATCCAATATCATGTTCGAAGGCATCACTGCATCAAACGACGGTTCTGATATCATTACTATTACATCATCAACACTTCCAAACGGTGTAAATGGAACATTCATATGTACTGTGATACCAGATGGAACTTCACCAATGTCCGGTGGATTGTTATCAATTGCTGTAACCGAAACACAAAAACCTTCCCCATTAACAGAGACCAAATATAAGATTCGAGATGCTTCTCCATCGAACAGTGGTACAGGCTATTCCGAAAACTATATACGATTGATGTTATTGGATTCGACGTTATCGAAAGAAGTATTCAAAACAGTCAGTGATGATGAAGGTCACGTGATCAGTGTCAGAAATCTGCTTAATGACGGATATACTCCTGGAATGTATCCACTCGGTCCAGACGGAGAACTCGTCTCTATCGATTATGAATCAACTCCAACATGGTCGGGTGAAAATATTTCAACAGTTGTTGTTGATGGATCAGATGCTGTTGGATTAACACTCAATGTATCAGATCTATCGATTCAGACAATTGAAGATTATCGGACGACAAACTGGGTGAATCTATTCCACGACCAAGATCATGGTGGTGTAGCATACAAAATTATCCCCAAACAGATCATCCTCGTTCCAAAGGATCCGACATTCAATGTTTTGAATATTACGGAAATCCGTCTGAAGAATCAGTATATACTAGATTCGGATGGTTCTGATGATATCAAGAGTGATGCTTTGAACGCTCCATTCACGTATTACTATGATACGAAACATGATGTTCGTTATCCGATTGGAAACGTGTTGAAGAATCGTGCTTCCGAGAGACTTGTCATTGATACAGATACTTCAACAGATGTGTCAACAATTCGTTCAAATCACATTTCTGTATGCCGGTATGCATCGCATGTTATTCCGCAAGATGGCATCATTGATCTGACAGGATATATTCCAACACCATTGTCTCGTGACAGATATGAATTCTGGGTGAATGGTAAGTATGTTGATGACCCCGATATTATCATTCTTTCACCAACGTCATTCCAACTCAGAAACATGACATCATTACACAATCTGGAGGTCATCGAACTGGTAGATGACATTTCAGATACGGAGCTGATGCCAAGGGGTCCTGTATATGTTGATTTGAATGGAAACACGTATGGATCGTATCATTCAATGCTCATATATAAAGCAAACGTGATTGATCAATCGATCAGATATCAATTCAATCAATCAACAAAGACAAATCTGGATGATTATCTTGCATCTGATGTCAGGGCATCTGGCAACAGAGACTATGAACCTGACATCTTGTCGTATGTTCAAATTGATGATGAGGAATCGAACAGTTATGAAGAGCTGTATCATATTCCGACAATCAATGGACAAACGATATTCCATGCAACCACACAGTCACTTGGTTTGATTGAAATGACAAATAAACATGTGATTGACGAAATGGACCGTGTATGGAAGAAAGAAATCCTGAATGGTGTGATTCCAATCACGCATAATGGAAAACTGAAGACACAATCTAAAGCGACACAATTCTTACATGTGATTCGTCGTGATGATCATTTTGAGATCTATACATCCGGAACATTCGATCGTCCATTTACGTTGTATTTATCTACAACGAAGACTGGAAAGATTCATAATGCGACAACCACAATTCGCATCATGCCGATGCTCCGTGCAGGAACTCACGTGATTCTTTCAACCGAGTTTAAAAATCTTTGGGTAATATCAACAGTTCCAAACACAACACCAGTTCAAATAAAATAATAGAAAGGGAGGGTGGGGCTTTCGCCCCACCCCTTTTCTATAATGATGAAGAAATTCGGACTCTGCTCTGTAGAGTCCTGGCATAGATTGTCCATGCTTATTTTAGGGTAAAAAAAAAATCGGAGGCCCGGGGTGGTGAACAGGAAACAACACCACCCCGGTAATGAAAACAAACCCAATACTGAGCGAAGCGCCAGAGACTCAGTACGGGTAAAGATAATGTCTAGGTTCCCAGGTAGGAGTTGGGGTCCTACCTGGGTTATGCCCTTGTCCAAGGAGTAAGTCCAAGAGCGAACGTGTCTGTGATGTTTGTTGAAGACGTGGTGACTGGCCACCCGATCCTACACAGACACGCGGATCGGCTTATAAATTAGGGTTGTTCTGTCGAATGAGATTTAAGATATTCTGCTCGATTGCAGCAGCTTCTTTACTATCTTCCAAGGATGTTGATAGCACAAACTTCTCAGGTTCTTTTGTGGTTCCGCTGAGCAATGCCGGGAAGTCCCGCATACTCTGACCGAGGACCTGATTCAGTCCATTATTATTCGCCGCCTGGAATGCTGCGATCACATCATTAACCGGATTTCGTTTAATACCCTTGACGATGTCATAGTAGGCTTCTGCAGCACCCGGTTGATCCCAGTTGATCGTGAAGTTCGGCGGTTGTTTATCACCACCAAACCATGATGCGCTAGGCGGCATGACATACCGATTGTACATTGTAGAAGATGCTTTGAGCATGAGCGAGATTGGAGTATTCCAGCCGGCATTATGCATTTTAACATAATGATCATACTCAGCACGAGATATGACATCGGTCGGCATCGAGACACCTTCCGTGCTTCTCTTGCGTTTCTTCTTCGGCTTTGCCTCATCCTCATCAATCAGCTGTACATCACCCGTTACGATACCGGCGAGGATTTTCGGATCAGTGATTTGTTTGTCGAATCCAACGAACAATGTCGGAATGTCACCAAACTTATATTTGATATCACCTCTCCGAAATGCTTCGAGTGCCTCTTTATAAGACATCCACGGATAATGGTGTTTCAGAGAATACTCAATTGCATCACGAATGATGTTCATTGCGTTTCGATAATCTTCTTGGTGATAATATACTTTACCAAGAGACTCGAGACGCTTCTTAATCATTGCCTCTTCTGCGTTTGCAGCAAGCGTTTCTTCCGAAATGTTATATGAAGCATTTGGATCATTTCGGACATACATGACTGCACATCCATCATGAATCTCTGCGAGTTCCTCATCTGATAACTCGAGCTCAAGGACATTTCGAGATCGAGCTTTTCGTCGCTCTTCCTCGATTTTATTCATGACGGATTTATGTTTATTGATTTCAGCCTGATAATCATCATCCCATTCACCGTCGTCATCGACCATATGCTGCAGCTCTTTTCTTCGAAGATTAACCTCAGCTTCAAGGTCCGATGTCATCATCGGAAGAATGCCTTTGTCAATCTTTTCGATCAGATCATCCAGCTGCTGAACGGAATAATTATACTTAATTTGATCGGCCATTGCGATCATTCCTCCTTATGCTGTTAGCGCATCCATGAATTCTCTCACCCTGAGTATGTTGTATTCCCACGGGATCGTCAATGTACATGTGTTATATTCGTATACATATGACGCTCCGTGTATACGCCATGCAATATTACCATCTTCTGTCTTATATTTCTCATACGACCCATCCGTATGGAACGGTGGCAGTGATGCCTTTGTTTCAGGCAGGTTCGCCGGTGATGGAACAATTTTGTCAAACAAATAACCCGAGATGTCTTTTGGGAATGATACCTTCTTTAGTCCATAATCGTCGATCAATTCTTGCAGCTCTTCAGATCTGAAGAATGCGTAAGTCGTTTCAACAGATCTACCTTCAGAGATACAGATTGTTCCATTGATACCAGAACCGGTGTCAAGAAATATCTTTGAATCGGTATAGTATCCATGGACATATTTGCGGATCTGCACAGCATTCACTTTATGGACGAGGTGATCTTCATGTTTAGATCTATCAACGTTCATAATGTTTACTATGAACTTGATGGCATCTTTTTCAACTGTCACCATCTCGTTCATTGCAACGGATTCCCGAAAAATTGATACACGCCAACCTTTGGCATTCATAGATGTCACATCAGACACCTTCTTCTGATTGATTCTGATCCGAATCATAATGTTTACCATCCTTTCCGAATACGAACTGTGATATTGGTTCTCCGTATTCACCAAAATGATATATGCATTTAAAGAAGAAAAATATATGGAAACCGCATTGTAACTGCCGGGATATAACAGTCCGACATGTTTACAAAATTATCATCAAGAAAGTGTGGTGAGAAAAATGCCGCAATTGATTTATGACGAAAATTCATTGGTCAATGGTCAGATGTATAAATATGATAAATGGCTTCATTCCAGAATCAACAAGTATACAGGTTCTGGACGGACACTTGTCACATACTTTTCGATCAATGATCAGAATACAACAGATTCACTTGGATTGAACGATGCATATCAGATCCTCGGAATCGATTCTCCTTTACGATGGGATGAAATTGAAGACTTTCCTCTGTTAGGTATGTCGCCGTTGAGTCCCGAAAATGGTACAACTCCATCAACAACCGTTCGCAATTATAATCTATCCGGAGATGCGTTCATAATCCCCGGTACAATCATGCCAAAAGAAAATGACTTCTTTATTGTGAATCATCTGAAGATGACACATCTGATTCGTGTTACAGAAGTAACACAAGATGGTCTCAACACAGACGGCTCCTATCGGATTTCATATTCTCTGTTTACAACACAACCGAGTGAAATCGAACAACTTCATCGTCAGGTTGTTGGTCATTACAAAACCGATCTTCAAACTGTTGGTGCCGAGGATCTTACACCGGTTATCGGAAAAGAAGATTATGAGCTCCGCAGTAGATTGATCCGTATGGTTGATGATATGGTAGAGAATTACATCTCAAACTACTACGATCATACCCATAACTGTTTCGTCCTGCATCTGAACGGCATGGCTCTATTTGATATGTGTGGAAACACATTCATGGCAAAACATGGAATCATGATCCGTGATAATGCACATGGTAACATCGTGCTGAACGAGAACAAGATGAATTCCAATATGGCTGATTACTATTACCAGCGATCCGTTTATAAATGGATTGAACGAGATGCACCGATCCGATATCTCGACCGATTCAAATATAAGCTTGTATCATCATTTGAATTCCAGAATTCGTCATTCTATAATTATGGCGATGAAGTTCAAGTAATGATGCCTGGTGATAGTTGGTGTCAAGCACCGGATTGTGAATTCTATTTCCCAGAAGAAGTATATCAGATTCTGGAAGCAGAAAACGATGTCAGACATTGTCAAACATGTGACTGCCCGTGTTGTAAGTTCCGAGACACATGTATCCGACACTTCAAACTCAGACGATATGATTACGTGTCAATGATTCACGATTTCATTCATGGAAAGATTCGTTCAATTCATGATTTGTCATTGTACACCGGTGATCAATTATTTGATAATTCGATGTCAAAAGAAGTTTTTCTGTGGACGCCAATTATCATCTATATTATCAAACAAACACTCAAAATCAAATAAGGAGGGTATCCCATGAATGAAATGACAATTGGTTGCGGATGCGGTGGGCGTGTTCCTGTTCCGCGAACCTATCCATTTATGATGAATGGAAATTATGCATGTGACTGCTGTCATCAAATGTATCAGCCAAATCCAGACAACTCAAAGATCCCATCTGCTGGCATGATCAATGGCAGCTTGTTCACGATCGTGGACAATGATCCGCTGCTGATTCAGCGTGATCTGTTTGAGTACGGTACAAAGATCAGTGTTTCTGAAAATGTTCGCACTCAGGTCACACGTCGTAGCGATATGTCATGTGTCAATCTGATCGGAACATTCGATCTCACAGAAGGAAATATCATCACCAACGATTCGTTGTATGTTTTCCTCTGTAACAAGATCGGTTCTCAGTTTGAGACCAATGATCATGTTCTTTCCATTCTGAAAAGCGGCTTCCAAGTAAAGGTTCTCTTTACAGTATTGGATGAACAGGGTGGCGTCGTATACACCAATTCGGTCATGTCCAGTAAAACCGTCGGAAAGTTCCATTACACTGATATCATGGATTACTTTGTCGAGTCTATATCAAATGTGATGGTGACCAATATTCCTGCAATGGATTATGCGGGTCTGTATGTGCTGCGTCTGGATCGCATCGAGGTATACGGCAGAAAGATCATCACTAAGAATCATATTACGGAAGGATTGAATCCGTTCTATGCATTCACACAGAATGACACCAAGATCAGTCAGCAAGTTGATACAATCAATGCAACTCAGGAAGATGAAGTTGTACTGATTGCTACATCGAACCTGAACTGGTCTACGACCTTCCAGGCAAACATTACCACACGCCTCAAGATCTCCTTCAACGTATACACATCCAACATGATCATTGCTGGTAATGTATATGATGTATGGTCTGCTCTGTATGAGCCGATGGAGGATATCATCGAGACAATGCGTAATGCAATCAATTCGATGTCCGAAACGATTACTGCATTGACCGAACGTATCAATGAACAGGATGCAACCATTGCAGCACTGGCACGTCGTGTCGAGAACATCTACTACACATCCGAGGAGTATGTGAAGAGTCACTACTTCCACAAGGGTGTTATCACATGGCTCGAACCTGGTACTGTATATCAGACCACTGAAGCATATACCACAACGGACGATGAGTCTGTCACTGTTGAGCAGGCGTTCAATGCTGATATTGCACTCGGCAAACTGATTCCGCTTACATTCATTACACCGGTCGATGAGGAAGTTGGTGATTGATAATGGCTGATACATTGGTGATTGATGTCGTTGACATATCCGTTCCGGTAATGAGAGCTATCAATATTGCGATCATCAACCAACCAAACCCAGTTCGTGGATTTGAAGCAACCTATGACCAACTGGCATATCTTATCAATTTCTCACAATATCTCATCACAGATTCTGAAACGGGAGCAGTCGTAAATGGTGAAAACATTTACGACTACTTCCCTGACAAGGATCCTAGTGGTGGGGGTGGGGGTTCTCTGATTGAGAAGTCCATCACAGAGAATGGTTTGTACAAAGCCAAAGATGATAACGCCAAAGGATACTCATCAGTTGATGTCAACGTTTCCAGTGGTGGGATCTATGCTGGATCTGCGCCGACCAGTTGTCGAGGATCCAACATAGTTGGTCCTTATGGATACAAAGTTATCGATGAATAAAGGAGTGATATATTATGCCAGTCATTAGACGTGATATCAGCACATTGGGACAGACTGCTAATTTCATACGTGATTGTCTCGTTCCAAGTTTGCTGAAAAGCGTGGAGTATGATGATACTGATAAAATGTTAACGGCAACTGATAACCATGACCACGTTGTTTTGAAAATAAAAGAACGTACCGGTCAAACTGCCGGCTATTTCAGAGCATACCGTTCAGAAACCAATTATTTTGGATTTCAGATAAATCAATTTCCAAACACATCATCTACCACGCTGCAAGCCATCGGTTGTGAAAACGGATGTATGTTTAAAGGATACATCACTGACGGATCTGGCTATGGAAAGGTTTTCGCACTTCTGATTGCGGAAACGAACAACAATGAAATCGCCACTATATTCCCACAACCGGATACAGCGTCAGAGGCCACCATGTTGTATACAGCCCTAAATCATATTGCATTTGGTGATGATACGACATTTACATCTACATTATCATTTACACCAGAAACTGGTCGACAAACCATTCTGAATGTATTCGGTACAAATCCAAAACTGACAGAAAGCAGTATTACGCCGAAAGCATTCTATATCTCCTGTGATACCGGATACTTGAAGGTGATGAAAACTTTCACGTTGAACGGTGAGGAATTCATCACAAACGGCTACTGGGCTATCAGTACAAAGGTTGATGAACCTGCTGAATAATCTATAGAGAAAGGATGGTTACCATGGCATTTAAACCGAGACTCACGAGACCTGAAAAGGGCAACAAGTACTATATCCGCAAAGACAGTGGTGGATACAGTACTGCGATCTTGGGTAGTCCAACAGATCCAGATTGCAATGTACTTCACAATTGTGTTGGATATGCTTGCGGACGTTTCCATGAAATAGCCGGTGATACAAAATTCTCACTGATTGATCCAATCAACGCGGAGAATATGTATGCAAACGGCATTCAGCATGGATTGAAAACTTCACAGAATCCACAGCTTGGTGCCATCATTGTATGGCAAGCAGGCCCGACACTCAGCTACAAAGATGGCGCAGGACATGTCGCTATTGTCGAACAGATTAATGCTGATGGATCCATTGTGACATCCGAGTCTGGATACGATTGTCCAAATGCATTCTGGACGACAGACAGAAAGAAGGGTAGTGACGGAAACTGGGGAGCAGGTTCAGGTTACATGTTCCTCGGATTTGTCTTACAACCGAATGGTCCAGAACCCGAACCTTTCAAACCATATACGAAACGGCTTCCGTTCGGCACCAAAATCTTCCGCATTGATGATAACAAAGTTGAACAGGTCAGCATGATTTCTGTCGAGAGTATCTACACGATCGTACAAGAAATGATGATCGGTTCACTGAAATACGGTAAGCTGAAGTCCGGTGTTGGTTGGGTACTCTTGACTGAGGATGTCAAAGAGCTGAAACGTGGTGACAACGGCGATGATGTGAAGTGGCTCCAACAGCAACTGATCGCAAAGGGATATCTCACGAAGGGTGAAGATGACGGTGACTTCGGGAAGAAGACCATGTCTGCAGTCCTCGGATTCCAGTGGGATCAGAAACTGAAACTGACAGCAACATGTAATCTCGAGACTCGTGAAGCGTTGATGAAATGATAATAGTAGTGGGTGGGGCATATGCCCCACCCATTTACTGAAAACGCTTCATTAAATCCTATGAAAGGAGAGATTGACATGGATGATTCGAATATTCATATTGTAAAACGAACAGACCAATGGAAAGAACGTGCTGTGCAAAGTTACGTTGTTCCACGTGGTGTTCTGTGTGTCGAATTAACTCCGGATGGAAATACTCGAATCAAAATTGGTGAAGGCAATAAGTATTATTCACAACTTCCTTACATCGGTGCAAACATCGATATTTCGAAATACTTTACAAAAGAAGAAGTAAAGAAACTTGTCGAAGATACTTCGGAAGCAACCGTAGTTGCTTATATGGACAAACAACCGTATGTTCGTGTATTGGGTCCGATTCTTCCATCCGCATCAGCATTACCAAAGACTGGTAACAAAGATGGTGATATCCGCTTTGTTAAAATGGCGAAGGTGACTCCGGATGGAAAAGCATATATTGAATATGTTTGGTTCAATAATCGTTGGGATCCGTTATCATCTGCAATTGATATTGACGTATCGAAATTTGCGACAAAGGAAGAACTTGCTGCTGTTCAGAAAACTGCGAATGAGTTGGCAAAACGTGTCACGCTGCTGGAACAAGCAAAGCATATCCATCTGAATAAATCAATTATTGATTCGATCACAGCTCCATTTACAACGGAACTTGCTGCAAAATTAGCTGGTATTGAACCAAATGCAAACAAATATGTGTTACCCATTGCAACAAGACATTCGCTTGGTGGCATCATTATCGGTGAAGGTCTATTAATTGATTCTAACGGGAGAGTGTCAGTCGATACGAGTGGTATCATCGTACCACCGTATGATGATACAGAAGTGAAACGCCGCATCACAAATCTAGAGAATGTTGCACATACGCATGACAATAAATCTATATTGGATGCAACTACCGCGTCTTACACAACCACTGAAAAATCCAAACTTGCCGGTTTAGAGAATTATGATGATACTGAGATTAGACAAGATATTTCTGATTTACAGTCTCAAGCACACACCCATGCCAATAAATCAATTCTCGATCAGACAACCGCACCATACACCACCGAGGAACAGACGAAGCTTGCTGGATTGGAAAATTACACATTACCAGTGGCATCGTCTGATACATTGGGTGGTGTCAAAGTTGGTGAAGGTTTGACCATTGATGCCGATGGCGTGTTATCTGCCTCAGGTGGTGGTAGCAGTGGTGGTGGAAATTATGATGCAGGTGATGCAATCGAATTTCGTGACAGCGCAGTGGACGTACCGATTACGAACATCAGGTTCTTTGCTACAGGTAAACGAGCCGGTGATAATTATTTCCAGATGTCGGAACTCGAATTCTATGACACATCGGATAATTTAATCACATTTTCAGATGTTGCAGCATATATTGGAGAAACTTCATCGACGCCAAATTACCCTGTGGCATCAGAAAATGTCGCAAAGTTATTTGATGGCAATACTACGACAAAAATGTGCTGCTATTGGTCAGACGCAGGAATTCGTGTTGATATGACATTGACATCCGCAATTATGAGTGATTTGTTAAAGTCATATCGGTATTGTACAGGTAATGACTTTCCTTCAAGAGATCCTGTGTCGTGGACTGTGCTTGCGTCATCTGACAACGGCGCAACATGGTTCACAATTGATACAAGATCAAACGCTACAGTTCCATCTACCAGAAATGCGTATACGAATAGTTTCAGTGTATCAGTCATCAAACGAACAATAAATGTCAAATACGGTGACGGATTGTCACTCGATCAGAATGGTGCATTAACAGTAATCGGCGGTGGATCAGGAGATTATCGTGCTGGAGATGGTATTGAAATTGTCGAACAAACTGAACCGTCTGTTGTTGAAATCGACATATCTGATGGTTGGGTAAATAGAGTTGTCACAGCGAGTGGTTCACGTAACGCCATGGATGATAGTAAAACGTATATGCGTTTTAGATATCCATGTACTCCCGGACAGAAATTCAAATTACGGTTCACACCATCAAACGCTAACGATGTGGTATATTTTAACGTATTCGGTTTTTCTTCGGATCAAGAAAGTTCCGGCGGACAAAGAATGTATCCACCAAATGGTGATTTTTCAACAGATCAAACTGCTGAGATCACTGTATTAGATGGATATCCTTCCGTAGACTTTACAATTAGATTGAACAATCCAGGATGGGGTCAAGGTTCTAATATTACAGCTGCATCATTTTCTGAAATGGTAATGATCGTACAAGAAGACGTTCCTGTTGGTGAAAAGTATATCAATGTGACACCTGCGACAACAACTGATATCGGAGGTGTCAAAGTTGGTGACGGATTATCTATAACATCTGATGGTACATTGAGTGCAAATGCCGGTGTTGAATATGTTGCTGGTGATGGTATATCAATCGATCAAGGTTCAACGGAATCAAGCGATATTACTGAATTACAATGGGAACAGGGATCAATTAATCCAGTTAATGGTGAGCCAGATGATTTCACAACGACGGTTATCCGTTCTCCGATGATTGAAGTTGGTCTCACAAATATGCTGAATGTATCCGCACAAGATACATCTGACAATGATATGCGATGGGAAGCCGCATTCTATGATTCAAATTCAGAATTTATTTCGATGATAACAACATGGCAGACGTTGTCAGATGAAGTGATCCGTCCTGATAATACAAAATATGTTGTAATATTATTGAGAAAAGAAACTGAAACAGAAATTGATGAAAACGCTTTAAAAGCATGCGAGATCTCATGGCCAATCGAGATCGGAAAATATGTTGTGACAAATACCGGTGTAACACATGTTGGATTAACTGATAATGGATCAGTGATTTATGTTGAAAATGGTTCAACAAATACACTGTTAACATTTGGACAAGATCTGGATGTGACAAACGGTGTTGTAAGTATTCCGGATTATCACCGGCTTGTTTTGAATGTTGAGGAATAATTAAGGAGTTGATATTATGGCAAATAAAACGTTTAATGACGTAAAGATCAATGTCACATTTACAAAAGCGACATCTGATGTAACAGTGTCTGGTGGCAATGATCATGCTTCTAATATTAGCGGTAGTCCAACCGCACAAGATTTGGCTCTTGCTTTGGGCAAAATCCAAAACTGGTATGACAACTGGCATTCTGTTGTTTGGACAGGTGATGCCGCAACTGTAAGTGGAAAGACTGTTGCTGTAAACGTTCCATCAAATGCAAAATTCACAGACCATATTACGACGGCAACCACTTCTGGTTCTGGTAATGCCGTTACCGCAGTAACAGCGGACGCAAATGGTGCATTGACAGTTACAAAGGGAACAACGTTCTTGACATCCGCAACGCAGTATATCAAAAGTATTGAATCATCCGGAACTGGTAATGCAGTCACAGCGTTGGGTGTTTCAGGTGGTACATTGACGTACACACTTGGTAGTACATTCTTGACAGAGCACCCGGCAATCACTGTTGATACTGATACAACATCGACAGCTTCCCCGGGTGCTGGTGGTACATTCACAACCGTTGATTCTGTTACTCGTGATACGAATGGTCACGTTACAAAAATCAATACAAAAACAGTCACGTTACCTGCTGCAATCAGTGATACGAAAGTAACACAGACTGTCAAGACTGATAACAAGAACTACCCGCTTCTGTTATCATACTATGAATCATCATCATCAACGACAACTGCACAGACGGCAAACCGTTCAAATTCAATCTATGCAAATCCATCAACAGGTACGATTACAGCAACAAACTTTGCTGGTACCATTAATGGATATACCATTTCTGGTAATGTTGCAAAAGCAGTTCCGTCGAATGCTGTGTTCACAGATACGACTTATACATTTGCTGAAGGTTCAACGAATGGTAAGTTTACTGTTACACCATCAGGTGGTACTGCTCAATCAGTGACAGTTCACGGTTTAAACTCCGCAGCATATCAACCGACATCTGCATTCGTTCCGGCAAAGCCTGATGGAAGCACGGCGTTCCTTGGAGCAGATAATATTGTCAATTCAAAATATCTTCCGTCATATGTTGACGATGTCATTGAAGGTTATTACCATGACGGAAAGTTCTATACGACTCGCTCTGGAACTGCGCCGAATTATACATATTCGGGTGAGATTACTGGTGAGACGGGTAAGATCTATTTGGATCTTGGTGTTGAACCGGCTGAACCATATCGTTGGGGCGGATCTGCATATGCATCAATGAAATCACCAACGATTTCAGCGATCGCAGATATTACACAAAAATCAAATGGTGTCATCACAAAGACATATACTGATGGAACAGCTGCCGCAGATGTCACAGTCTATACACACCCGACAACTGCTGGAAATAAGCATATTCCGAGTGGTGGTTCTTCGGGACAAGTGCTTGTATACAGTTCATCCGGAACGGCTGCCTGGGGTGCAGTTCCGTCACATTCTCATTCCAATTACCAAGGTGCAACAGCATCTGCTGCAGGCGTTGCTGGATTTGTTCCGCCCGCAGCAAAGGCACAAACAACCGCATACTTCTTGAATGGTGCAGGCGCATGGAGTAATGCGCCTGTCATTGAAGAAGATATCCTCACACTAAACGTTATTGCCGGAAGCTAATCAGATGGAGTGGGGCATTAGCCCCACTCCCTTATTATAGCTTATTGAAAAACGAGAATGTAATCCACCGCTAAATATATGAAAGGAGAAATTCTCATGGCTGATAGAACTTTTAATGACGTAAAAATCAATCTTACGTTAAAACCCCAAACAGCACGTGCGAACATATCATCAAATAAAGAAGACCTTGCCGTTCAAATGGGTAAAATCCAGAAATGGTATCCCGGACTGAACAATTATGCGACATGTGCAACTGCAGCCGGTACTGCGATTAAAACCGTTGATTGTCCGGGTTTTGAACTGGCAACCGGTACTGTTGTTATCGTAAAATTCACTGTCACAAATACTGCAGCAGTCGCTGATTTGCAGTTGAATGTAAATGGAACTGG
>CAMJFV010000015.1 GCA_946405045.1 uncultured Bacteroidales bacterium
TTACGCATGATTTTGAATGATTGTTTGCCAACGGATAGCACGTAGACTCCTGCCTTGTTTGGCATTCTGACTGTGGATTTCCCGTCAACATCAGTTTGGGTTTGTGATACCACGACACCGTTTACTGCGGTAATGGCGATGATGGAGTTGGGTAGTGCGTTCTGCACTCCGATAGTCTCGTCGTCTACCCATATGATTCTCAAATCATTTGCAGAAAGCGCGTCGACACCCGATTCGTCCGACTCGGTGAAGTGGTAGTTTTTGACATCCTCAAAAGAGTAGGTGGTTTTTGCATCATTGTTGACAACAAGACTTTCGCTTTGGTATGTGATGACGGGATTGTCCGCCAACAAGAACGAGATCATTGATCCGTTCTTCATCTCGATCGTCATATACTTGACTTCAGCGTAAGCTCCAAATGCCAGAGCGATCAAGAATAGGGTAGAGAATAATCGTTTAATCATAAATCTTGGTTTTAGTTTAGTCTAATAAATAATCAATTAAATCCTTCATTTCATTCGGCAGATATAATCAAGGTCGAGTGAAAAATACCATAGTGCTTCGTGACGATGGTTTTGCTAAAATAAACAATAAAATTAGAAAAACAAAAAATATATGAATAAAAATGATTCATTTTAAATTTTTGTGCCGACGATGGAAAATGAATTTTTAATTCGTAATGCGTAATTTTTAGGGTAATCCAACGTCGGAATTTATTTGCTAAATATGGATTAAGAGTGAGAAATGAGAAGAAAAAGAATACCTTTGCATTCAGTAACAATAATATTCAGGACATGAAAATACTTATAGTTGAAGACGACCAGGGAATGCTGGATGTGATAAGCCAATCTTTGATTAAAGCTCGCTACGTGGTGGAGACGGCTTCCACTTTGAGTGATGCCCGTTCCAAACTTCTCGTTTATGAATACGACTGTGTGCTGCTTGACATTATGTTGCCGGATGGCAATGGCCTGAGCCTACTTCAAGAACTGGCAAGTCAAAAAATCAATCGCAATATCATTATCCTTTCCGCGCGTGATTCTGTCGACGACAAGATCGAGGGTCTTGAGCTTGGTGCCGACGATTATCTGCCCAAACCGTTCCATCTGGCAGAACTTCACGCACGTATCAGAAGCCTTATGCGTCGTCGACGGGATGGTGAACAGACAATATGCCTTGGCAATGTGGAGCTTAACCCTGATCAGTTTTCTGTCAAAGTGGATGGTAAGATGTTGGAGGTTAGCCGAAAGGAGTTTGATATATTGCATTATCTGATCAGTCGTCCTGATCGTGTCGTGAGTAAGGAGTCGCTGGCTGAGGCTGTATGGGGCGACTATATTGACCAGTCAGATAATTTTGACTTCATCTATGCACATATCAAAAACTTACGCAAGCGTCTGAAGATGGCTTCTGCGGATATCGAACTGAAAACTGTTTATGGATTCGGCTACAAAATCACCACACCATGAAACTATTGCATCATATCACTTTCCGTCTCTCTATCCTCATGTCTCTGCTGATTCTGTTTTGGAGCGTCCCTTTCTACTACGCTCTGATAGAAGAGGTGAACGATGAAACGGACGATTCTCTTGAAGAAATGGCGGAGACTATCATCAAACGTACTTTGGCGGGAGAAGAACTGGGTTCTGCTTTCTCTTCCAGCAACAACCAATTCCATATACGCGATGTCTCTGCGGAATATGCGGATAGTCATGATCATATCAGGTACGAAGATCGTGAGGTTTACGT
The DNA here is from genome assembly GCA_946405045.1 of uncultured Bacteroidales bacterium. GTDB lineage: Bacteria > Bacteroidota > Bacteroidia > Bacteroidales > Paludibacteraceae > UBA1723. The sequence continues at coordinate 1,750 of CAMJFV010000015.1, forward strand.
GAAAGAGATGAGAGAATACGAATCCGCGCGTATGTTGACTACCATTTATTGTGATGACGACGGTGCTTTTCATGAGCTTGAGGTTTATACTCCTCACATTGAAAAGGACGATCTGCGTGAGACAATCTTCAAATGGATGCTTGCATTGGCTTTGACTCTGCTTTTTGGAACGATGTTGCTGAATACGCTTTCGATACGTCAGACCATGAAACCTCTGTACAACTTGTTGAAATGGACGGAGCAGTTCAGACTACATAAAAAAACGTCCAAACTTGTGAATCCTACAAATATTCATGAGTTTCGCCAGCTCAATGAGACGGTGGAGCAATCTATGTTGAGAAGCCAAAAACAGTTTGAATTGCAGAAAAACTTCATCGGTAATGCCTCTCATGAACTACAGACTCCTCTGGCTGTCTGCATGAACCATCTGGAATTGATGTTGGAAGATCCTAATTTGGAGGAAAAACAGATTGTTGAGATTGGTAAAGTCATCAGAACTCTCAAGAACATGACGCAATTAAATCGTACTTTGCTTGTTTTATCCCGTATAGATAACGGACAATTCACCCAAAGCGAATGTGTCAGTTTCCGAGAAGTGACAGAGCGGATACTCACGGATCTGCAATCCATATTCGCTTCAATGGACATTCGCGTCGAAACCAGATCTTCTTCTGATTTCCAATATGTCATGGATCCGACTTTGGCATCCATGTTGCTCACCAATCTGCTGAAGAATGCCTTCGTCCACAACCGGCAAGGTGGACGGATCGTTTTGGAGAGTAGTGCAGATCATTTCCGTATTTCTAACACTGGAACGGAAAACGCTCTGCCAACCAATCAGATTTTTGAGCCTTTCTACCATTCTCCAGACAAACCCAACTCCACAGGATTGGGATTGCCAATAACAAAATCCATTTGCAGACAGAGTGGACTTTACATTAAATACGAATACTTGGATGCGATGCATTGCTTTGAGGTGGGGAAGGATCATACAGATCTAAAATAGAATTTATATGGTGATATAAATTTTTTTCTCACTTTGGAATAATTTCAGATTCTTTTCAGAATTGCTCCCTTACTTTGCATTCGAATCAAGGGACAATCAATGTTTAACTAAAAAAGAAAAGAGATGAAAAAGTTTGTTAAAGTATTCGCAGTAGTTTGTGCCATGAGTACGCAGACACAGGTTTTCGCAGGACAGGACAAGCCAATCAAGATGGAGCAGCTTCCTGCAAGTGCACAACAAGTCATCAGCAAGCATTTTGCTGGACATAAAATCGCATTAGCAAAAGTAGATTCTGAATTGTTCGGAAAGACATATGATGTCATCTTCACTAACGGAGATAAATTAGAGTTTGACAGTCAGGGCAACTGGTTGGAAGTGGAGTGCAAGAAAAGTGAGGTGCCTGCCGCACTTGTGCCTGAAGCTATCTCCAAATTTGTGGCAGATTCGTATCCTCAGATGAAAATCTTAGAGATCGACCATGACCGCAGAGGTTACGATGTGAAGCTTTCCAACCGTATGGAACTTAAATTCGACAGCCAATATCAGTTGGTGGGCATCGATGACTGATTATGTTTAACAAAAAGAAGAAACGACGATGAAGAAGAAACATATTTTTATCAAAACATTCTTCCTGGCCGCTCTCTTTAATTTTGTCGCATGTGACGACGATACGGATTTGGCTGCCAGTGACGTGCCAAAGGCGGTAGAGCAGACATTCAACAGTATGTTTGCCAACGTACATCCACAATGGGAATTGGAGAACAAGCTGTATAAGGCGGAATTCTTTCAGGACGGGCATGAATTTGAAGCCTGTTTCAACTCAGATGGATCATGGTCGCACACTTATAAGGATGTTTATATTAACGAATTGCCAGAACCGGTGACAAATTATGTGAGCACCAAGTATGCCGATTATCGTATCGACGATTCAAAATTGGTAAAAACGCCGACAACAGAATATTATCAGCTGGAGTTGGAGCGAAATGGCAAACGAGACCGCATCCTGAGGTTGAGTGCCACAGGAGAGGAAATGTAAATTCGTAATGCCTAATTCGCAATTCGTAATTGTTGTGGAATCCACCTTCCGAAGAGACGTCGTATTACGGCGTCTCTACTTATGTCTCTACATAGGCAGACCATCTCCGTAGGGGCAAACCCTTGTGGTCGCCCATGGAATGAACCCTTGTGGTCGCCCTTTTGCTAGGATAGTTTCCACGGTTGGAAAAATGTCTAAAAAAAAGGGATGAACCATTGTCCATCTCTTTCATCTATTCGATCGCTATCAATTTAATTTTTTTCTTTTAACCATATGACAGATTTGCAACCGTCCAATGCTCCAGGTTTTACCCTCACATTGCTTTTTGAATTGTCAATCGTAACATTGAGATTTGTACAATTATAAAAAGCATAATAATCTATGTCGGTGACACTATTAGGAATATCGATGCTAGTCAGACCGCTACAGCTATAAAAAGATCTAGAACCGATAGAAGTAACGCTATTAGGAATATCGATGCTGGTCAGACCGCTACAGCCATAAAAAGCATAATCACCAATAGAAGTGACACCATCAGGAATGTTGACGCTAGTTAGATCGCTACAACCATAAAAAGCATAACGACCGATAGACGTGACACTATTAGAAATACCGATGCTAGTCAGACCGCCACAACCGTAAAAAGCCGAAGAACCGATAGAAGTAACGCTATTAGGAATATCGATGCTTGTCAGATCGCTACAACCATAAAAAGCATAATCACCAATAGAAGTGACACCATCAGGAATGCTGACGCTTGTCAAACCGCTACAACCATAAAAAGCATGATCACCTATTCTTTTGACTTCCGATGGAATAACGACATTAATGCAAGAATCTTTACTTCCTATCCAACCATAGCATTTAGTTCCGTTATCATATACTAATAGTTTTGGATCTAACTTGTTACAACCAGAAAAAGCTCCAGAACCGATAGACGTGACACTATTAGGGAGATTGATGCTGGTCAGACCGCTACAACCATAAAAAGCCGAAGAGCCGATAGACGTGACACTTTCAGGAATATCAATGCTTGTTAGACCGCTACAGCCATAAAAAGCATAATCGCTGATAGACGTGACACTATTAGGAATATCGATGCTAGTCAGACCGCTACAATCAGAAAAAGCCGAAGAACCGATAGAAGTAACACTATTAGGAATATCAATGCTAGTCAGACCGCTACAGCCAGAAAAAGCTCCAGAACCGATAGAAGTAACGCTATTAGGAATATTGATGTTAGTCAGACCGCTACAACCGTCAAAAGCCGAAGAACCGATAGACGTGACACCATCAGGGATGCTGATGCTTGTCAAATTACTACAGTATTCAAAAGCGAGGTTTCCTATTTCTTTTACACCATCAGGGATTTCGACAGCAGTACATTTCTCATTATCTCCTATCCAGCCATAGCATTTAGTGCCATTGTCATATATTAATAGACCTGGTTCTAAACTTTTACATCCAGAAAAAGCATAGTACGCGATGCTGTTAACACTAGTGGGAATGTTGATTTTTGTTATTTTTTCACAATCAACAAAAGAGCTGTCTTCTATAGTGGTTATACTAGAAGGAATCTCTATATTGGTAATAGACAAACCCATAAATGCGTATTGTCCGATAGAAGTGACATCATATACCTTGCCATCAATTCGTACTTTGGCGGGAATTGAAATAGACTCTAAATCCTTATATGAAGCGTCTCTGATAACCTCTACGGTGTTTTCTGATAGAATCTTGAATTTCAAAGGTGTTTCGGATTCATCCACCACAGGAATGTTTTCACAGATGGTGATATCCTTAATATCTTCAAGATCAAAACTTACGGTCTCACCATTTTTCAGGTTGACGCACATGTTTTTTGCAAACGTAGGCAGACATAGTGCGAATGACAGAACCAGCAGAAGTAGTCTTTTTTTCATTTTTTATTAAATTAGAAAAATTAATGTTTGATCACTTTGGTGACAGCAATTCTCCGAGAATCAATAGATTCTGCATTTGTAGCTTTTAATTTTAAAGGGATGAACCGTCGTCCATCCCTAAATCTATTTTATGCCATGAAAACTCCTTGTTTTAGGTATTCTCTAAGAAAGCATTATTTTTTGCGTATGATCTTAAATGACTGTTTTCCTACAGTTATCACGTAAACTCCAGCCTTGTTTGGTATTTTGACTGTGGCTTTTCTTTCAGCATCAGTTTTTGTTTGTGATGCCACAACACCATTAATGTCTGTAATTGCGATGATGGCGTTTGATTGTGCGTTTTGTACTTCGATAGTCTCGTCGTCTACCCAGACAATTCTCAATTCATTTGCAGAAAGATCGTCGACACCTGATTCGTCCGACTCGGTGAAGTGGTAGTTTTTAACAGCCTCGAAAGAGTAGGTCGTTTTCTCATTGTTGTTGACCACAAGATTTTCGCTTTTGTATGTGATGACTGGATTGTCTGCCAACAGGAACGAAATCAAAGATCCGTTAGTCATTTCGATTGTCATATATTTGGCTTCAGCGTACGCACCTAATGCCAAACAGATCAAAGATAAGGTAGTAAAAAATCGTTTTATCATAAATTTTTTATTTAGTTCTATGAAAAGTTTTTTCATTCGGCAGATAAAAAAGGTCGAGTGAAATATGTAATTATCGCTTTATTGTTAAAATTATGCTAAATTAAGCAAGAAAATTAGAATGTCAAAAATATATGAATAAAAAATGATTCATTTCAAATTTATGTTTTGCCGACGGTGGAAAGAGACATTTCTACATTACGTCTGGCTATCCGTATGGACGACCCCTTGATAAAATTCATAATGCAAAATTTGTAATTGTTGGAAAATCCAACGTATGGGCGAACCTTTGTGGTCGCCCTTGGGAAAAATGCCAATAAAAAAGGGATGAACCATTTTCCATCCCTTTCATCTATTTTACGCTATGAATCCCCTTTATTTTAGGTATGTTACTGATTTACAGTCCTTGAGTGCATCTTTTCCAACAATTACATTATCTTTTGAATTGTCAATCACGACATCAAGATTATTGCAACCAAAAAAAGCATAATCTTCGATATTTGTTACTCCTTCTGGAATCTTTATGCTTATCAGTCCAGAGCAATCCGAAAAAGCATGATTTCCGATGCTTGTCACACCTTCTGGAATTTTTATGCTCATTAATTCACTACAGCCATAAAATGCAGTTGCTCCGATGCTTGTTACTCCCTTTGGGATATTTATACTTGCCAAACTGCTACAGCCGTAAAAAACCATATCTTCGATACTTGTCACTCCCTCTGGAATCTTTATGCTTGTCAGGCTTTCACAATTGTAAAATGCCGCACTGCCGATATTTGTCACACTATCTGGAATATTTATGCTGGTCAAACTGTAACAGCCCCCAAAAGCCCATGCTCCAATGTTTGTTACTCCATCTGGAATGTATATACTTGTTAGTTCATTATTGAAGTCAACAGCAGCATCCCCGATACTTGTCACCGTATATACTTTACCATCAATTCGTACTTTAGCAGGGACAATCACTTCATTAGCAGCTTCTTTTCGTAGTCCGATAAATTCCGCTGTGGAATCGGATAAAATTTTGAATCGCAGGAATTTTTCTGATGTATTGACCTCAGTGGAATCATCTGAGATGTTGTCATTTTCATTAAAGATGACCTCTTTCACATTTTTCACGTCAATTCTAAAAGTCTCTCCATTCTTTTGTTTTACGACCATGTCTGTCGCAAAAGTCATGACACACGACACAAATGTCATTATTAACGCAAGTAGTTTTTTCGTCATATTCTCTAATATTTACTTACAATTCATAAAATGATGCTGCCATAACAACAATGACGATACAAAATTATGCATAAATCATATGATGACAAAAACTTCCTAATAAATAATCCGTAATTGTGGGGGAATCCACCAGTAGGGGCGAACCATTGTGGTCGCCCATTTATAAAATTGCTCAACGAAAAAAAGGGATGAACCATTGTCCATCCCTTCTGTGATTTTGTTTGCAATCAATTTATTCTTTTAACCATGTCACAGATTTGCAACTAGTGAATGCACCATTTCCGACAGTCACATTATTTTTCGACAGATAAAAATGCCATTATTATATTATCGCTATATTTCTAGCTAAATTAAGCAGAAAAATCAGAATCTCAAAAATATACGAACGGAAATGATTCTGTTTTGGCTTATGTAGCTAGCGGCGACACATCGGCATTGCCGACTATATCCGATTCTTGCGAAGCAAGTGTCGGGAAAGTGTGTCGACGGTGCGTGTCGGATACCTATGTCGACAAAAAAAGGCAGACTCTAAAGCCTGCCTTTGTAAAGTATCTTTTAAGAGATGATTACATCTTTCTCAAAGCTACGCAACCGTTGTGTCCACCGAATCCCAATGATGTTGAGAATGCGATGTTGACGTCTGCTTTTACAGCTACGTTTGGAGTGTAGTTAAGATCACACTCTGGATCAGCCTCCTTAAGGTTGATTGTTGGAGGGATGATTCCGTTCTTCAATGTAAGTGCAGAAACGATCAACTCCAATGCTCCAGCTGCTCCCAAGCAGTGTCCCATCATCGACTTGCTAGATGAGATGTGTGCCTTACGTGCTGCCTCCTCACCTAACGCAAGCTTGAATGCTGCAGTCTCACCCTTATCATTAAGAGGTGTTCCTGTACCATGTGCGTTGATGTATAGAAGATCCTTTGAAGCGTCGAAATTAGACTCCTCAAGAGCCAACTTGATTGCCTTGCTTGCTGGCACTCCGTCTGGTTTTGGAGCTGTGTAGTGGTATGCGTCACAAGTGTTACCGTAACCAGTCACCTCAGCATAGATCTTAGCACCACGTGCTTTTGCGTGCTCATACTCCTCAAGAACAAGAATACCACATCCTTCACCCATCACGAATCCTGCACGACGCTTGTCGAATGGAAGTGATGCCTCGTTAGGATCAGTAGCCTTTGAAAGAGCTTTTGAGTTAGCAAAGCCACCAATTGCAAGTGGGTTGACAGCTGCCTCACTACCTCCTGCCACGATAGCGTCTGCATAACCGTGCTTGATAGCGTGGAATGCCTCACCTACTGCGTGAGTAGATGTTGCACATGCTGTTACAACTGGAATACATGGTCCCTCAAGGTGATGTGCGATAGCAACCTGGCCAGATGCCATGTTAGCAATCAACATAGGGATGAATAGAGGGGAAATACGGTTCATTCCCTCATTGATAAGTTTCTCACATTCTGTTGTGAAGACGTGCATACCACCGATACCTGAACCGATGTATGTACCGAATCTGTCGGCTGCGATGTTCTCGCCGCTCTTCAATCCTGAATCTTCGATAGCCTGGTTGGCTGCGGCAAGAGCGAACTGTGCGAAACGGTCAGACTTGCGGGCCATACCCTTGTCTACACCGAAATCCTCTGCCTTGAAATCTTTTACCTCAGCGGCAAGTTTTACGGGATGATCTCCTGTCTCGTATTGAGTGATTGCACCGATTCCGCAAACACCTTTAACTAGACTATCCCAATATGCGTCAATATTGTTACCGATAGGCGAAATCACGCCCATACCTGTAATTACGACTCTTTTCATTTCAATTCTGGTTTTATAATTAAGCCAGACGACTGTTTGCCGCCTTAAGTAGTTCTTCACACTTGCTTGCCATTCCCTCAACGATCTCTTTGCATGACTTCTTCTCGTTGATCATACCAGCGATTTCTCCAGCCATGAAGCTACCTTCTTTCAAGTTTCCGTCCTTAACGGCCTTGCGAAGAGATCCAGCTCCGAACTGAAGCAATTCCTCTGATGTCACGTTTGGATCGTTCTCCATCTTTGCGAAGCTCTTAGAGAATGGAGTACGTACAGTACGAACTGGGTGACCAAGTTTCTTACCTGTTACGATTGTGTCGTTGTCACCAGCCTTCAATACCTTTTCTTTATATACCTCGTGTACAGTACATTCGTCTGCTACCAAGAAGCATGTTCCACACTGAACAGCCTCTGCACCCAACATGAATGCTGCTGCCATACCACGTCCGTCGCCAATACCACCGGCAGCGATCACTGGCACGTTTACTGCGTCTACAATCTGAGGAACAAGTGGCAATGTGTTGGCCTCACCTGTGTGACCGCCACTCTCTGCACCCTCAGCGATAATTGCGTCTACTCCCATTCTTTCGATACGAAGAGCCAACGCTACACTTGCTACAACTGGAATAACCTTGATTCCTGCTGCTTTCCACATCTCCATGAATGGAGCAGGAGAGCCAGCTCCTGTAGTAAGGATCTTAACTCCTTCTTCAACAACGATCTGCGCGATTTTCTCCACCTCTGGAGCCTGAAGCATGATGTTAACGCCGAAAGGTTTGTCTGTCATCTGCTTGCACTTTCTGATTTCTTCTCTTACGATGTCTGGAGGACAAGCACCTGTAATGATTCCCAAACCGCCTGCATTACTTACAGCGGCTGCCAAACTAGCGTCGGCAACCCATGCCATACCACCCTGAATAATTGGATATTTGATACCCAATAGGTCGCAAATCTTACTTTTTATCATGTTGTATGTAATTTTCTAATAAATTCTTTAACTGATTTTACTTGTTCCAACGAACTACACATGCAGATGTCTGGAATCCGGCACCGAATGCGCTGAACACCAAAATGTCATTCTTCGACAATTTGCCTTCCTTGTTCAATCTGTCAAGTAGGATAGGAATACATGCCGACGACATATTACCTGTATTTTCAATAGTAGTAGGGAATTTCTCTTCTGGCTCATCCAAGAAATGGCGGATAGCCTCGATGATTCTTATGTTTGCCTGGTGAAGCACGAAATATTTCACCTGGTTAGACGTGATGTTGGCATCCTCCATCACAGCTTTGATATCGTCCTGTGAGTTTGACACTGCCATTCTGAACACCTCACGTCCGTTCATAACCAACGGAACATTTCCTTCAATCTCGCCAACGAATGGAGTCTTCTCCATCGCTCTCTTGCTATATAGCACTATAGGAGCAGAAGTAGTGGTTGAACGCATTGCAAGCACGTCGTCGCCTTCTGCACTGACAACAACAGCTCCAGCACCGTCTCCAAACAAGACGCTTGTGCTTCTGTCTGTCCATGTCGGGATTCTTGAAGGCTCTTCTGCTGCTACAATCAAAATCTTTTTCGCAACACCTGTCTTAATGAAAGACTCTGCAATTTGCATTCCATATAAAAAACCTGCACAAGCGGCATTGATATCAATGCTTGGGCAAGTGGCTCCAATGTGACCCTGCAATACACAGCCCAAACCTGGAGTGATATATTCATTCACAGTGTTAGAGCAGATGATGTAGTCTAAATCCTTTGCTGTTATGCCTGCATCTTTTAGGGCATTCTCGATCGCCTCAACGCCGATTTCCTCCAACTCCTGATTTACCAAGAGATGACGGCGCTTAATTCCAGTGCGAGTGGAAATCCACTCATCGCTTGTATCCATCACTTCGGACAACATCTGGTTCGTAGCAACGAATTTTGGCAATGCACTGCCGGTTCCGATAATTCTCATGTTATAAAAATAATTCTGCAATTTTAGAATATGTTTGCAAATTAAAACATAAAACTCCTAATATGCAATTTTTTGGTTGCCTTTTCCATTTTTTGACCTCCTTATAGACTGAAAATGGAGCTTTGGTTGAAAAAAATTGTAATATCTTTTCCTACCGATATTATACGTCTAGCGACGTATCTTTCGTTTTTGAAAATACATCTAAAAGATTGTCAATTCGTCGAAATCACGTCAAATAATACGGGCAAATAATGCGGGCAGGTTTGAAACCTGCCCCTACGGATGGATCTCCCAACAATTACGAATTATGCATTATCCACGATGGATTTCCCAATGGAAGGATCCCCCCAACAATTACGAATTATGCATTATGCATTATGAATTATATTGTGGTCGGATTTGACGACAAAAAAAGAGGGCGTATCAAGATCGAAAAATCCATTTTGATACACCCTCATATTTTAACAATCGATTCTTATTTTGTATATGTCACAGATTTGCATCCTTCGAAAGCATTTTCTCCAACTTTTATGTTGTTTTCTGAATTATCGATCACGACATCCAATTTACCACAACCATAAAACGCTTTCTCTCCGATAAATTCGACATTTTCTGAGATTTTTACGTTTTTCAAAATCTTACAATAAGAAAATGCCTCTTTGCCAATCTCAACTACGCTTGAAGGAATCTCTATCTTGTCTATATAAACCCAACTAAAAGCAGACTCTCCAATTTCCGTGATTGTAGGAGGTAGTTTTACACATCTTAGATTACTTCCTCCAGTATACGAAAAAGCATTATTATCTATAGTTGTGACTGTATATATTTTCTCGTTGATTTTAACCTTTGATGGAATATATATAGTGTCTATGTCCGCTCTTGCCCCCCTAAGTTCAACAGTAGAATCAGATAATACTTTGAACCATACTTCTTTGAGTTCTGAAGTGTCCATGACAACAGAAAGATCTGGATTACCGACCACAACGGTAGGCTCCTTTGTGAAGACTATCAGTCCGCACTCTTCAAATGTGTAATCTCCAGTTCTGACATTTTTACTTAAATTGTCGATTACGACAACCTCACAATCTGCAAAAGCAGCGTCGCCTAAAGAGGTTACGCTTGATGGCACCTCTATACATTCTACGCCACAGCCACAAAAAGCATAGCCTCTGACACTTGTAACAGTTGATGGAATTGCAAAAGTATCTACTTTTATTCCATATGCGTAAGAGACTAATTCCGTCTTGTCCTTACTGTATAATACTCCGTCAATAGAAGTGAAATTGGCATTGTCTGCTGCGACGTTGATGTTTGTCAACTTATAGCAGTAGAGAAACGCACCATCACCTATTTCAGTGACACTGGAAGGGATATCTATACTTGTCAGAAGTCTGCATCCATAGAATGCGTCTTTTCCAATTTCAGTGACACTAGAAGGTATCTTGATACTCGTTAAACTGTCACTTCTAAAAGCAGAATGTCCTATACAGTTGACACTTGATGGTATTGTGAAATCGCCTCTGATTCCTCCTGGAACGCAAACTATCTTTGTCTTGTCTTTGTTGTACAATACGCCATCCGCAGATGAAAAGTTAGGATTATCAGCTGCGACGTTGATGTTTTTCAATTTACTGCAATTATTAAAAACAGGTAACTTTTCGATGTCCGTCACACTTTTAGGAATATTTATCTCAGTCAGATTCTCACACCAGCTAAATGCCAGAAACTTGATGTAAGTTATAGTTGAAGGAAGTTCTATTTTTTTTGAACGGCAACTTCCAAACGCACGATCACCTATACCAACGACTGTATAAACAACGTCTTTGATTCGCACTTTGGCAGGAATCATAATTGTATCAGGGAACGTACTGTAACTTACGTTTTCATTTGTCACCTCAACCGTAGAATCCGATAGGATTTTGAATCCTAGAGGAGTTTCCGACTCATCAACAACTGTTGGATCTTCTGGGGTTGATTCGCTAAAAATCACCTCGTTTACCTCACTGACATCAAATCTTACGATTTCTCCGTTTTTCTGTTTCACTACCATGTCGGTCGCCAACATAGAGAGGCATATAGCGAATAAAGCTCCTAAAGCTATTAGTTTCTTTTTCATATCTAAAACATTTTATTAGTTTACTCTTTTAACCATGTCACTGATTTGCATCCATAGAATGCATCATATCCAACTTTCACATTGTCCTTGGAATTATCTATCACGACATCAAGCCTACTACAACCCGAAAAAGCTTCTGTTCCGATGCTCTTCACTCCCTCTGGGATATTTACACTTGTCAAATTGCTACAACCCGAAAAAGCAAATGCTCCGATGCTTGTCACACTTTCTGGAATCACAACATCAGTGCATTTTTCATTATCTCCAATCCATCCATAGCATTTTGTGCCTTTATCGTAGACCAATATCTTTGGATCCAAACTGTTGCAGTCATAAAAAGCATATTCTCCTATGCTTGTCACTCCCTCTGGAATATTTATGTTGGTCAAACTGATGCAACCCCTAAAGGCAGAAACTCCTATGCTCGTCACACCTTCTGGAATATCTATATTTGCCAAATTGCTGCAACCCCTAAAAGCAGATTCCCCGATATTTGTCACACTCTTTGGAATTTTTATGCTTGTCAATCCAGAACAATAAGAGTATTTGTATGTCGTTACTATTCAATATTTTATATGTTAAACGATAGAAAAATGATTGGGTAAATTCTGTGGACGCAAAAAAATGTAAGATTTAACGTTTTTAACTTATATATACCTATTGAATTGATAAAATGCAATGTAGAGTTTGCATTACATGTGTATTAGTATTTTGATTGAATACAGAAAAAGCCATAGCGAAAAATCGCCATGGCACATCTTTACTACAACCTGTCCCTGTAGTATTGGGACTCCTCACTAAGCGGAGAGAATGCTGAGGAACTTATCCTCTTGGAGGAAATGGATCTTTTCCATGTGAGTCCCGTTCGCGAATCTGACCATTACAACCATGAATGATAAGTTCAGAACGCTGGTTTATGGAAATTTGCCGTGCGGCTGCGATTGCATCTGACTGTCTGTCGAATGTTGATGTCAACCTTGAATTTCCCTCGCCTCGGATGCCCCATTTTTCTCCAGCAGGAACAACGTGTTGGTTCTTTCCCATTTGTTACACCTCCTTTCCACGCCATGTTTTGACAAATACGTCAAAGCGCTTCTTATTACGCTACAAAACTTGTGCCAAAGTCAAAATATTGCATTAATACATTAGAATACTGACATAATGGATACAAATGCATGTAAAATTTGTCATATTTATAAATATTAACGCATGAATTTGACGGAAATAAAATAAAATCATTATCTTTGCAACTGAATTATAATGAAATATTAGAATCATCATGCTATTATCAGCTAAGTTCGAAAATATTTACTCGTTCAACGAGGAGACGCGCATCTTGTTCACGGCGAGCAAGAGCGACCAATTGCCGTTGCAAGTGTCGCGTGCGGAGAAGCGGGATGATATATCTGTGCTCCGCATGGGCTTGATTTATGGTGCCAATGCTTCGGGTAAGTCGAACATCATAAAGTGCTTGGCCATCATCAAGGACTTTGCACTTGAAGGTTGGAGTAACCGAAAATACAATTACTTCAAGATGACGGATGCACCACAAGAGCGTTCGAGCATTGAATTGGAGTTCAAGGTGGATGGCCAATTCTTTGCGTACGGCATCGCTTTCTCGAAGGGTGGCTTGTTGGAAGAATGGCTGTATAAGACTGGCAGTCGTACTGATGCTCTGATTTTCGAGCGCAAGCGTAATGGTGACGTTTGGGAGAATATCATTGCACCACAGTTTATGAAGGGCGCGGATGGTCAGTTCTTGAAGTTCTTGATTGATGGCACGCCAACGAAAGGCACTTTTCTGAGTGAATATGTCAAGCGTAACGGAAAGGGAATAGATGCGATAAAATCTGCTCGTAAGTGGTTCGAGAATTTGAACATTATCTTCCCCGATACGCATAGAACGGATTTCCCATTCCGAGTAGTGAACGACACCCAGTTCAAGAACGTGATGCGTGATTTGCTTAGCTACTTTGGCACAGGCATATCCGACCTTCGTCGCATTGAGTCGAAATCCGAAGAATTGGGCATTCCCGATGAAATCCGACAGAAGATTGAGGAAAGCCTTGACGGCAAAGATGAAAAGACTGGTGTAGTGATTCACAATGAGAGTCGCTTCATCTTTGCCGAGAAAGACGAGTCGAAGAATTTGAAGTGGTATGAGTTGAAGACCATCCACAAAGCGGAAGACAGCGAGTCTGACTACATATTTGAGATGTTTGAGGAGTCCGATGGAACGTCTCGCCTTTTCGATTTCATTCCTATGCTCATTGATATGCGTGCCAATGATGCCGTCTATGTGATTGACGAGGTCGATAGGAGTCTGCATCCGATGCTGACATTGAAGCTGTTGGAGATGTATGACAGTCTGCTCAAAAGCGATTCGCAGATGCAGTTGATATGCACCACGCACGAGTCCAATCTGCTTTCCACTGCTCCTATCCGCCAGGATGAAGTGTGGTTTGTGGAGAAAGACAAGAAGGGTGAAAGCCATTTGTCTTCACTCTGCGAGTACAAGCCGAGGGAGAATGTGCAGAAGGGCTATCTGAATGGCCGATACGGAGCAATTCCGTTCTTTGGCGAACTGAATAATATTCATTGGGACGATGCGAAGCAGGAATAGTTTGATGCGTGAGCGTCAAGAGGCATTCCGTGACGCTCGCCTAATAGTCATAGCCTCCGAGGGCAAGGACACGGAACGGATATATTTCAAGGCATTGGCCAAGGAATATACCAACCCTCGTGTGCATTTGCATATTTTGGAACGGAGTGAAGCCGAGCAGAACAACTCCAGTCCTGAACACGTCTTGAAGCAGTTGAACGATTACAAGGAACAGTATGCATTGGAAGCAGACGATGAACTTTGGCTTGTCATTGACAAAGATCGTTGGTCAGAAGCGATGCTGTCTCGTGTGGCAACAGAATGTGCGCAAGATGAATACATGCACATGGCTTTGAGCAATCCTTGCATCGAGCTCTGGTTGCTGTTACATTTGGTAGATGTCACTTTGCTGTCTCCCGAAGAACAGCAGCAATGGTTGGAGAATCGCCGAAATTCGAGGAGGACAG
>CAMJFV010000016.1 GCA_946405045.1 uncultured Bacteroidales bacterium
AAGCAAAGCGGCAATCGCTTTTTCCTCAGAAGTAGGACCCGACGATAGTTTGATAGGATCAATTTTTGTCTGCTGGAAACTGGTCTGCGAATTCCACTTGCCCAAATTGAATGAAAATCTTACTCCATTTCGCCATTCATCACCCATACTGCAGTAGCGAGAATTCACATTGGCAGTCCATCGCTCCGTCGACTCTCGTGTGAGAATATTAATCACACCTCCCACAGCATTTGAACCATATAAAGCGGACGAAGCTCCTTTGACAATCTCTATCCTGCCAACATCATCCATATTAAGACGATTATAGTCTGTGTTGTCCATTGTCTCTCCAGCTAAACGCTCTCCGTCGACAAGAAAAAGAACGGCATTTCCTCCGAATCCACTCATGTTAAGAGATGTCTCCTGACTCATAGCAAAGCCAAACTCCAATCCAGGCAACTCCTGAGTGAGAAGATCCTGAACGTTTGTCGCATCAGCTTTTTTCAAGTCGGCAAGAGGAATAAGACGAGTCACTACAGGAACATCCTTCAAAGCCTTTGGCGTATGTGTAGCAGTGACAACCACCTCATCCAGTTGAGTGTCAAACACTGTATTCTCCTGATCTCTTTTTTTATTTTCTTCGGATACAGCCTTATTATTATAATCTGTCGCCAATACAACAGAAGTCGTATTGGCGAACAGAAGGATAGATGAGAGAATCTTTTGATTCATTTATCAAAAAATTAGATCTTTACTTTTCACCTGTAAATGAGAAAACCATTGCCATAGGCATCTTTCCATATTGCAGACTATACGCAACAGAAACCTTGTTGCCTGTGTTTGCAATCACTACATCAGAGAATTTGTAGGCTTTTTCCTCGCCATTCACAACAATAGAGCCCGACACTTCAGATACAGACGCGGATATAACCTCCACACCTGAAGAAGCAGATGTGCTGACAGATATATTGTCTAATGTAATTGAAGGAAGAGCCATCGCTCCCGAACCATAAGCAGGAGTAGTCATGCTGACATGGGTATCGTCAATCTTCTTTATCTCATAAGAGACAGTGTCATTTGATTCTGATCCCATGACTGAAAGAGTCAAAACTCCAGTATAGTTGCCAGCAAGAGTCTGTGCGGCAGGAGTAACCACTTTGTTGTCATCATCGTCGTCATCATCTCCACATGAGGCAAAACTTACACATAGAGCAACTGCGGCAATCATCATTGCCATAAACTTTTTGATTTTCATGTTCTTTAATTATTTAATTTGCTAAATAGTCTCGCTGATCACAAACCATGTATTCCGCACGAAATGCTTATCTCTGATTTGACGGCGCAAAATTATATATGCTGAAAAACATATAAAATACTCAAACATTATGATTCGGCAGCGACAATATGATGTTCATACCCGAACATCGGTATCAATTTAGAAATCAGTAAAAAGAGCTGTAAATCACCTGTTTTAGGTATTGGGTATTCTGTTATCCTCCTATAATTTTGCATTGTCAAACAATAACAAACAATATTTTCTATGTCAACAGAACAACTTAACAATGTACGCCAGGCTCTTGATATGAAGGTGCTTTTGAACCATATCTACGAATATCAAAAAGGTGTGAGACAAATGGTTCTCTTCACATGTAATGCCAAATATGAGGAATTTGCCAAAACTCGTTTGCAGCATCAGAATATAGAATACATCATACAGAAAGCAGGTAATGCGACTATCAATATATACTTCGGAAGAAAACAATGTCTTGACGTTATTCGTATGATAGTAGACAAGCCATTATCTCAACTTACTCCTGAGGAAGACTTTATCATTGGAGCTCTACTCGGATATGATATATGCTGCCAATGTGAGCGTTTCTGTGAAAAGAAACAGCGTCAATTGAAAGAGTATGCATAATTGAGTATTTATTAAATTTAGATAAAATGAAAAAGACTATTGTAGTTTACGGCAGTTCAACAGGAACATGCGAAGGAATTGCTAATGAAATAGCATCAAAATTGGGTACTGAGGCAATCTCAGCGTCTAAACTTTCAGCGGATATAGTTGCTGAGAATGAAAATCTTATCCTCGGCACAAGCACATGGGGAAGCGGAGAGATTCAGGACGACTGGTATGATGGCCTTAAGGCTCTTAAAGGCAGCAATCTAAACGGCAAAACCGTTGCGATTTTCGGATGCGGTGATTCATCAAGCTATTCCGACACTTTTTGTGGAGGCATGGCAGAAATCTATAACACAGCCAAGGCAGGTGGTGCGAATATTGTAGGTGCGGTAGATGCTTCGGATTATACTTTCGATGATTCAGAGGCTGTAATTGAAGGTCAATTTGTCGGTCTTGCTCTCGACAACGACAATGAAGAGTATAAGACTGCTGAGCGTATTGACAAGTGGATCGCAGCGATCTCACCTGCATTATAACCATTTAACAACAAGCCTTGGAATGCGAAAAATTTATGTAGAATGAATTGATCAAGCCATAATAATGTACGTTTTTTGAATCCTGATGTCATTAGAGTCCCGTAGAGGGACACTAATGATATTTGGTTTATATTCAAAAATTTCACAATCTTCAAGTCAAACTAATTCACTTTTACA
This sequence comes from uncultured Bacteroidales bacterium, assembly GCA_946405045.1. Lineage (GTDB taxonomy): Bacteria > Bacteroidota > Bacteroidia > Bacteroidales > Paludibacteraceae > UBA1723. The sequence goes on from CAMJFV010000016.1 coordinate 2,596, forward strand.
AGTTCAATCTCAAAAATCAAAGTTGAATTTCCAGGAATATCTGGCGGACATCCTCGTTTTCCATAGCCCAGTTCCGACGGAATATAAATCTCCCACTTGTCTCCTTCGTGCATCTTAGGAATGGCAATCTGCCAGCCAGTGATCAGTTCACGCAAACGGAAAGCATCCGCATAACCCTGTTTTGTATTATCATCGAACACTTTACCGTTAATCAATGACCCACGATAGTAGACCGATACCACAGCAGCTGTTTGAGCTGTCTTCCCGTCTCCCGTCACAAGCACTTTATAAAAGACTCCTTTAGGAAGAGCTTTCACTTCTGGATTCTTCGCAATCTCCGCAAGGAATGCCTCATTTTCAATTTTATAACTATCTTTTGCCATAACACCATTTATTTTCCACAAAGATAGTGGAATAAAAGACAACAAAAAAACATCGTGATTACCAACACGGTAACCACGACGCAAGAAATAGCAATGAAATGTCATCAATGAACTATTTATATGTGCTTATTTACCAGCACACAACTGGAAATTAAGGGGTATCTTTTACTTCAATTATCCTAAATATTATAGTGTCCTCCAACACCAACGGACGGTAGTGAGCAAAGAACACAATACCTTTGCATGGGGATAAAATCTCATCAAGCGTATCTCCGTTGTATGGATCTATTATTCTCGCCAACAAATCTCCTTTTTCCACAGCATGGTTCGCAGAAACAAGTTTTGTATATATACCAGCCTTCTTGCTCCGCACCACAACATGGTTGTCATCTGTGACAATTTCTGAAACATACCCATGTCGTTGCAAATCATTAACGATCCTTTTACTGTTCATGAATCTGAAAATATCATGAATAGTTTCCTCCGCCAAATCAGTATTAAGCTGATTAGTAAGGCCCGAATAGATCGAAAAAGCAAAAGTGTTCCAGATCTGCCAGTTATAGTTGAGCATTGTGCTATCATAAGGACGCGGTTTTCTCACATAAATGTAAGGTAGTTCAAAAAACCTGGCATCCGCTGTGTCCTGATAACCTGTATCCAACATCCTCACATGAGGTACAAACTCTCCAGGCATGTAAAAACTTGCCAACTGTATTCCGTATGTATAGTTTTTCAATGTATCAAACAATGCAGCCGCAATTCTTTGTGTGGTCTCACCCTTGTCGTAGCCAGGAAACATACGGTTGATATCCGTGTTGTCCATCGACCAGAATCTCTTTTCAAGGTTCATTGAAAACGGGTTGGCATTTGGAATCACAAGAATTTTACACCCTTTGTCAATCCTACCATCCTTCTCAATCTTGATCAACCTTTTTACAATCTGAGCACAGACATATTGCTGTTGTATCTCGTCGCCACGCATTGCTCCTATAATGGCAACTGTCTTTTCTCCATCTCCAAACTCATATCCTGTTATTCGAAATTCGTCTCTATAAGGAGAACTCATTCTGTATATTATCTTTTTTTTCATATGTCAGTTCTTTTTGAATATTCGCGCCATCAACGAACCTTCGTAAACGATCGGATATGCACGTAAAGTAAACACAAGTCCATCAGATGGGCTGACCACCGTCTCCAACACCTTTCCTTCAAGAGCACTCACTATTTTTCCTATCTCTTCTCCTTTTTTCATCCATTGATTATTATCAATCGACGGAATGAATATTCCGGAACATCCGGCATTAAGGAACTCTACCTCTCCCTGTGTGCTAACAAATTGTTCTTTGGACTCAACATCCACGTCGCCTTTATAAAATCCAAGAGATTTGAGAAGCTGAAGTATTCCGTTCATAAGTTCCACTCCATAATGTCTTGTTATCCTCATACCGACACCCATCTCCACTACCAGACAAGGAGTACCAGCAGAGTTGAGAGAATGAGCAAGCGTGCTTTCAAGCACAGTGGCAGCCTCATGAATCCATATAAAATCAACATTGAGTTCCTTCCCGTATGGCACAAGTAAATCGGCATTTTTCACATTTATTCTTACCTGCGGAATCTCTCTTAGAAAAATGTTCGACGCATGGATATCTATCACCATTTCCGCGCCAAGCAGATCATTGTAGATCGCATTTGCTGCAGTCTCAGCCATCGCTCCACGTGGATCCCCCGGAAAGATTCTGTTCATGTCAAGATCAAAATTTGGGATGCCACGTGTAATACTGTCAATTCCAAGTGGGTTTAACGCAGGATAAATATCAATCTCACCATCCACCTCGTCTATATGTTCCTGCAAAAACTGAGACAGGAGAAAACATACATACTGTCCCTCCAATTCATCTCCATGTGTTCCTGTGACAATGCAGAATCGTTTTTCACTATTGCCACCCTTGATTATGTTCTTCTTTATTGTCAGACGTTCGTCTATGGGCAATTCAGAAGAGAAAACCTCCGTAATCATTTTTTATACCTCCTCTATATTTCAGCCATTGTGATATGTACAAGTTTATGTTGTGCGCCAGATCCGACAAACACACCTCTTTCCATTGTGCAGTCGTTGAAATCCCGACCCTGAGCTATTTTTAGGTAATCACTTTCTATAAGCAGTTTACGAGTCGGATCGATTGCGTACCATATTCCGTTATCGTTAACCTCAATCCACGCATGACTTTCTCCCTCACCAGGTATGAATCCAGAGATGTACCTGCAAGCGATCCCCTTGCTTCTAAGAATAGCTAAGATGACGTTGGAAAAATCCTGGCATACCCCTTTCCCTTGCGTGAATGCCTCTATGGCAGATGTCTTTATAGTGGTGGAGCAAGATTCATACTTCATTCTCTCATGAAGAGCGTCAATAAGAGAAAGAGTATCTTTGACTATGTTGTTTTCAAACGAACAGACTTCATCGGCAAATCTGACCATTTCATCATTGGCTTCAGTCAATAATGTAGGAAGACGGAAAATATAGTTAGACTCTTCTACGATAAGATGCTGAGACAACAAAACTATACCTCTTGATGCAAAAGTGAACGACTTGTGTGGCTCACAAGTGTTTCCATAAATAAGTTCATTTCCAAAGACATCCGTCGACCTCATTATATTCTTGCACGGAGACACAGAGAAATCCTCTTCTTCTATTTCTTGGAATCCGCACCTGTATGGCAAACATCGAAGCTTAAAATGATGATCCGAAACCTTACTGTCGAAGGTAATGCTTGTCTGGTATGTAAATTGATAACGTTTCATCGCCGATTTCTTTTAAAAACACAGAGAGGAAACTGTTTTACCCGAAAACAACACCTGTCTGTGCATTAGGATATGATATGAATAGGATATTTAGCAATCAATTCGTGCTTACTATCGAATTGAGCAGAGAAAGCAACCTGTTCTTATAAAAAGACTCGTGACTATATTCTTTTGCTGTAAGCATCTTGTCGATCTGCTCGACTGCCTCAACATCATAAATATAAGGCACATATCTCAAATGAGTCTTTAATCTTTCATAAAGCAGCTCAACCCTGTCGAATGGATAATCAAACCTCACACGGATATCAATCTGCTCAATCATCTTTCCTGCCATCAGGATAGCCAAAGCATAATCGTTGAGAACTCTCTCCTCGATCGACCCCCACATTGAAAGCAGGTTATCCGTAATAGGCTGAAGCTCAGTGATATGAGTCTCATTGCTTTTAGCTAAAGAATTGATGTGAGCTAAAGACATCTGAATGTATCCAAGCGTCTCTGACGTGATCTCCTCACGCAACACCATCGCATTATCGTTGGCAAATTCAAGTTCGGCAGAGATGCTGAACGGATTCTGTTTGTCATAAAGAAAACTCTTCACAAAATTTGAAGACGAGTTGAAATCCGCATCCAGACTGAGATTGTCGCAATACTCATTGTATGCGTCACTGTCACCATCTATCATCTTGTCGTAGCAAGCACGAAGAAAGTGAAGGTTGAGATAAGTTCGTTCTGCGTATCGACCAAGCCAAAATAGTTTGTTCGCCTTTGCTGCAGATATAGTTTTTGCGTTCATGATTATATATTTAGTTCGTAGATGTAATTAATAATAACTAGGAGCATACCAAGCACTCAGACTCAGACCCAGACCAACTCCCATTTTATTCTTCCATTACCCAAGTGTCCTTGAATCCACCACCCTGAGAAGAGTTTACGACAAATGAGTTCGGATTTCGGGAGAAACGAGTAAGGCCACTTTTCCATACCTTCGTCTCCTTACCAGTAAGGACAAAAGCTCTCAAATCAGCCTTTCTTTCGACATATTTCCCGTCTTCGATGATTTCAAGATCCTTAAAGTCTATCACCTCCTGAGCAATCCATCTTCGTGGTTCATTGTCGACTAAATCATACATTTCTTTCAAGTGCGACTCGTCCAAATCCCTGCCAAACACAACTCCATATCCACCAGCCTCGCTCACATCCTTGATCACAAGACTGCTGAGGTTTTCTAGCACATACTTCTTGTCTTCCTCAAAATAAGGCAAATAAGTCGGCGCATTTTTAAGGATTGGTTCTTCACCAAGATAATACTTGATCATTTTAGGTACGAAATAATAGATGCCCTTGTCATCAGCGACGCCATTGCCGATTCCATTTACGATTGCCACATTCCCCTTCGCATAGATCTGCATTATGTTTGGCACACCCAGCATAGAAGATTCCTCAAAAGTAAGTGGATCCATATATTCGTCAGAAACCCTTCGATATACAGCACCAACTCTTTCTTTGTTGCCAGATATATCCTTGTAGAAAACCATATCATCCTCAACAATCAGATCACCAGGATATGCGAGCACCGCACCAGACTTTTCTGCCAGATAAGAATGTTCAAAGAAAGCAGAGTTATATCTTCCTGGTGTAAGGATGACATTGATTCCACGACCATCATTGACATAATCCATCGTCTCCTTGAGCAATTCCGAATAATTACGGTTGTCTGCCACATGATTGTTGACAAATGTCTCTGGGCTCACTTTTCTTGTTATGTTTCTTGCGATCATAGGATAAGATGCGCCCGACGGGATTCTTAGATTGTCCTCCAAAATATACCATGTGCCGTCTTTTGCCTGAACCAAATCGATACCTGCGATATGAGCAAATATTCCTTTAGCTGGGGTTATACCTTCACACTCCACAAAATAGCCCTTGGAAGAATAAACAAACTCAGCTGGAATAACTCCGTCTTTAACAATCTTTTTCTCGTTGTAGATATCTAAAAGAAAAGAGTTTAAAGCCTTACATCTCTGTATGAGTCCCTTTTCCAAAACCGTCCACTCCTCGTGGCTGATTACTCGTGGCACTGAGTCAAAAGGGAACAATTGTTCATTGAATACCCCATGCTTATAAATACCAAATTTGACACCAAATCTCTCCATCCATAAGTTGACGGCATCCTTGTGTTTGATAAGTGTCTCCATAATACCTCCTTTCGTTTTATGTTCTTTATTCGTTCGTGATTAATCTCACTGCAAAGGTAAAAAAGGATTTGTATTTCACAAACAAAATGTTACATTTTTTAAAAAATTTCTTTCATTGTGCTAACAAAAACAAAATTTAAATTGTCATTATGTTTTAAATATCGTCTTTTTGCTCACTTTATGAGCATTTGTGCATTTATAAGAATATTTATGCATATTTTAGACAGTATCCGACATCATTTTTCGTATAAAATTGGCAAAATGATAATTTCCATATCTTTTCTTCTACTTGTTTGGATTATTTTTTATTTTTGCAACCGATTGAAACAATTTACATCTTAACAATATTTAGTGTGAAAAAGATTATTGTATTCCTTACGCTGCTTTTCTGTGCGACTTCTATTCTTGCAAAAGAATATAGTGGAGCGAAAAAAATCAGAAAGTTCTACAACCCTGAGACAAAGCATGAAATCGGTGTCGGCATTGGTTGGATGACCTTCACAAATTTATTGAACTATCCAGGCTGGGGTTGTGATGATGATTATACTCCCATTGATAAAAAATATTCTTATACTCCTGCCTACAATGTTCATTACTACTATAAACTACATAGAAGGGTGAAATTAGGCATGGACATCACATGGCAGAAGAATAAAACTAACTCTGTTTTTTCGACAGATATATTCAACGCGAATGTTGATCATTTTACCCAGAAGCATGATGAAGAAATGCTTGAAGGATATCTGAAGCAATATGATTCATGGCAAAAAGAGTGTGGCACAACCACTTACAACCATCTGATATTCGCACCACAAGTGAAACTCACATGGTTAAGCAGAGAACATTTCGCTATTTACCAGCGTTATGGCATAGGTTTAGACTCAGAATTCTATAAAAATCCGATCGAGGGAAAAGACACAAGGGCTTGTCCTACACCATGTGCAGCACTTCTTGGATTAGAATTCGGAGGCGGAAAATTTAGAGGATACTTTGAAACATTGGAACTTAGTGCACAAGGTTTGTTCCACGGTGGAATAAAATTTGATTTTTAAACCGTTGCATTTTTGTAATACACCACCGTCTGATACAAACCTCGCGTCGCGGCATAAGACAGGAAGGCTATCCACAAGACATCCGAACCAAATGTTTCTGACATCGTGTTGTAGATGGTGAAGAAGACTGTGGCAGCCAACAACAAAGAGATGCTCATGTGTTTCGACATCAGTTTGCCGACGTAGATTCCATCCCACAAAAACGCCGCGAACGACATTATAGGTATCAACATCGCATATAATCTCAAATCTTTAGATGTCTCCCGCACAGCGACGTCATCGGTAAGCAATGATACTATTGGAGTCAGTCCAAGGCCGTAGATGACAGCGAATGTTATAGCCATCGCAATACCAATATTGAATAATCTTTGAATGGTGCGACGTTGCTCGTCAAACTGTCGTGCTCCTTCAGTCTTGCCTACTATTGCCTCTCCAGCAAAGGCAAATCCATCCATGAAGTAGGAGAAAAATGTGAAGAATTGCATTATGCAGGCGTTGACTGCCAACACCAACTCTCCATAACTGCTTCCGAACAGTGTGAAGCAGACTGTCACTGCAATCATACAAAGGTTGCGGACAAAGATAAGTGAATTGACTTTGAAAAAACTGAATATTCCATCAAAAGGATGACTGAAATCGGCGTATTGACCGATTTTTTTGTATGATGTAATATAAATATATGCACAGAAAGCCGCACCTAAATATTGTGCCACGACCGTACCTAATGCGATACCTTCAATACCCATTTCAAAAGCAAACACGAAAAATGCACTCAACAATACATTTAACATATTCTCCCCCACAGCAATGTACATCGTCGATTTTGTGTTTTGCATTCCCACCAACCATCCTTTGAATGTGTATGTAGCAAGCGACGCCGGTGCTCCCAAAAGACAGATATTAATATAGCGTGACGTAAGTTCCTCCGTCTCCACAGATGCCTCCGAATATCTCAACACCAATTCGATAATCAGATTCTTAATCAGCAGGATCGCTACCGCACCTATCATCGCTATAACGAGAGCACGTACCAACACCTGACAGCACACTCCAAGTTTTCGGGCACCTAAAGCCTGAGCCGTAAGTGCTGTGGTGCTCATACGAAGGAAACCAAAATTCCAGTAAAGAAGACTGATCATCGCAGCACCAAGACTGACGGCTGCGATATATGGAGCAGCACCAATATGACCAGCTATAGCCATATCAGCAAACCCCAACAATGGAACACTGATGTTGGTGGCGATGCTTGGGAAAGCTATTTTGAAGATTTTCTTGTAATTAGACATAATCCGAAAATTGTGAAAAGAGCACCTAATATCAAAATTTCATAACCGAATGTATACCCTTTTTCTGCAGATAATTTATCAATCATCCACATTACTACAGGTGTAAGCAGACAGATTATCGGCGTCAGCTTATCTGATATTTCTCGTTTTGTGAATATTCCGAATGCGAACATTCCCAATATAGGTGCCATAAAATACGACACGATAACATATATAATATTCAGTGCAGAACTCTGAGCCTGAATATGGAACTGCCAAATCACCGTAACAAGCAACAGAGAAAGTAAACCATGAATCATGTAACGTTGCTTACGTGATACCTTGGATAAATCCTTTCGCAACACATCCGTGAGCAGACATGTAGTCATGCCTACAAGTGCTGAATCAGCTGAAGAGAATGATGCCGCTATCATACCGAGTGTAAGGCAGCAAATAGCGACGTCGCCAAAGTTATCACAGAACAAAGGGACGATTTCATCGCTTTTTTCAGGCAAAGTCAATCCTTGTGCATTAGCAAGGTAGACGAGAGCCACTCCCAAAATAAGAAGCATCAGATTGACGGGAGTAAACAAAAATCCCGTCACAACCATATTTTTCTGTGCATCCTTCAAGTTTCGACAAGTAAGGTTTTTCTGCATCACATCCTGATCCAATCCCGTCATCACAACGACAATGAATATGCCTGAAAGAAATTGTTTAATGAAATGAGTACGATTAGAAATGGATTCAAAGTCAAAAGTCTTAGATAGTCCCTGAGTCGACGCATATTCAAAAACATCGGTGAAATTGCCATTTACAGCAGAAAAAGCCTCAACAAGAAGGACAATCGTCACTATAATCAAGCAAGCAGTCTGTATACAATCCGTCAGGACAACACTTTTAACTCCATTACGGAATGTGTATGCGAAAATGACACCCACCACTATCAATGTCGCTATTTCAAAACTTATTCCATACTTTTCAAATATGAAGCGATGCAACACCAGCATCACAACATATAGTTTGACAGCCGACGACAACATCTTGTTGATAAGAAACAATGCAGAGACCGTCTGTCTGCTTTTCACACCGAACCTATTTTCAAGATAACTGTAGATAGATATGGATCCCAACTTATAATATAACGGCAAGAGGAAAAAAGCCACCACCATGTATCCTAAAATGAATCCAAGCACCATCTGCATGTAGAAGAAGGAATTGCCTATAACCATTCCAGGTACACTTACCAATGATATACCAGATATGGTAGCACCCACCATACCAAAAGCCACAGCCGGCCAAGAAGAATTCTTGCCGGCTGTGAAAAAATCTACGTCGTTTGAAGTCTTTTTTCTGTTGGAAACCACAAACAACAATATGACATAAAGGACAATGCAAATCTCTTGCATTTCTGATTAGTTTTTGGTTGTCCTTGTATTATTTCTGATTCTGCTGGTTTTTCTTTTTCTGAGCCTCCATCATCTCTTTCTGCTGACGTTGCATCTCCTGCATACGAGCCATCCAAGAGCTCTGGTTCTGAGGCTTTTTCTGGTTTTCCTTGATCTTCTCCAAAAGCTTCTTCTCATCAACAGTTGCCTTCACTACAAAGTTGATAATAATAGTGATAAGCAATGATACGAAGTAGTAATAAGTAAGACCTGAACCATAATCATTAAACATAAAGAAGAACATCAAAGGCATCACATACATCATCACCTTCATCATAGGCATCTGTTGTGTTGCACCTGTATCCTGCATCTTTGAGTTAAAGTACATGTAGGCGACGTTTGTGATTGTCATCAACAGACAGAACAAACTCAAGTGGTCGCCAAGCAACGGAATCTCAGTGCCAAACTTGATGACATCATCGTATGACGACAAATCCTCTGCCCATAGGAAACTCTCGCCACGAAGATCTATCACAGATGGGAAGAAGTAATACATTGCGACCAAGAATGGCATCTGCAACAACATCGGCAAACATCCTCCCATAGGGTTAACTCCAGCACGAGAGTAAAGCTGCATCACCTCCTGCTGACGTTCCATTCCCTTATCCTCAGGAATACGTGCGTTGATCTCATCAATCTGTGGCTTTAACACACGCATTTTAGCCATAGAAAGGTATGAACTTCTTGTGAATGGGAAGATAAGCATCTTTATAACCAATGTCACAAGCAAAATAATCAAACCATAGTTGCTCAAGAACGACGAGAAGAAATTAAACAGAGGAATTGTGATCAACTGATTTACCCAACGCAAAATTCCACCACCAATCGCAACGATACGGTTAAGCAACACATCATCATTTAGTTTCTCATCATAATCATAGAGGATATCGTAATCATTTGGTCCGAAATACAAATAGAAATCAGCTGTCGCACCTTTATTGGCATCAAACGGCAATTTCATTTCTGCCTTGAATTGTTTCATTGGCACCTCCTTGTTCTTTGTCTTCGAAACAGAAGATTTCAGATTAGTTGATGTAAACTTATTATTCTTGCCATTGATAAAAATTGATGAGAAGAACTGATCCTTAAATCCGATCCATTTCACCGGCTCTTCCACCTTCTCTTCATCATCATCCACTTCAGACAAATAATCAACACCGCCATCCAACTCTTTATAGTAAAGCTGCACATAACGGTTCTCGAAAGTTCTACCCTTCTCTTTCTGCTCAATCTCCTGCTCCCAATTGATTGTGACCTCAGAAGCAGATTTCAACTGGTTGCCAATTCCGTCTGCCTTCATCTTGAAAGACATCATATACTCATCTTTTGGCAATGTATAGATGAAATCCAACGAACCTCCCTGTGCCGCACGAAGGGAAAGAGTGACAGATGTATCATTTTTTGCAGTCACCGCAAAACACATCTCCTCAGTAGAAATATTCTTAGCGGAAGCCGACTCCAATTCAACATTGAAACGTGAAAGTTCACTTTTGTTTAGCACAACAGGTTCTGTGCTGCCATATAGATTATATTTCTTCAAAGTAGCCTTCTCAACAAATCCGCCTACCGTTGAGAAATCGATCTTCACCAAATCATTCTCCAACGAAACAGTCTCATTTGCACCGTTTGCTGACGCTGCGAAAGCACCATAAAGTTTCTGCAATTCTACATTTTTAGCGGAATCCGACATCACTTCATCAGCCGTATAAGTAGGCAATTCTGTCTTTGCTATTGAATCCGCAACTCTAGCCAACGAATCCTCACGCATCTTCTTCGCTTCAGCTTGCTGCTGGAAGTAGGCTTCATTCTCGCTGGAAGTGTACATCATCCACATTAGAGAAAGACCTAACAGAAGCATGAAAATCAACGAATGGTTTTTATTCTCCATGATTATAATTAATTGTTATTTTCCTGTTTTTAACCTGCAAAAATAAAAATAAATTACGAATCTAAGAAGACAAACGCACACAAACTACCTACTAATAGACGTACTTGCGTCAATCCTCCGAAAAACGTTTGAACAGAATGATAACTGAGGCAACAAGAAAGAGAACGAAAATACTTATAAACATTGCAAAATTACAAAGATAATTGCCATCTTCATCATCACGAAATGTATAACAACTTATCCCATCAATTCTATATGCAATCGCAGAACTAAAAATCATAAATGCTGATAAAATCAAAATGGGATTGCTATTCTTTATTGGAATCATTAATACAAATGACAAAAAATGCATAATTTGAAAACAAATGCATTTCTTCGACATCCCTCCATCAGAAATGTTAAAAGATAATAACACCACCCCAACATTTATAACCACAAAAGCAATGATTGACAAAATTTGAATCTTGGATGTCGGACTAAACTTTACAAATATTATCAGACTCGATAGGACAGCAGCCAAAATCAATAGAAGAAACTCCATAATACAAGTATCTCCATAAAGGTATTTTCTCCAAAAGTATTCTTCAGGAGAAACTGAAAAAATTTGGAAAGTGGCAACAGAAAAAGTCAAAAGGACTAATATACGAAGCAAATCATTCTTCATTCTCCTCATCCTGAAGAAGTTCCCTCATTTCATTGAAAGCCTTTTCAAGTTTTGTCATCTCCTTTGAAAGGAAGACGTAGAATTCACGCCAGTCTTCACGACGGTGGATATCAAGATCTGGTTTGTGTTTATAGATACGGCTTACAGGCGTGCCACACTCCTTGACAAAATACTCCTGCCATACAGGTTCATCAAAATACTCCTCTATAACCACCTTGTACTGTTTCAACAACTCCCATTTCTCCGCACGTTTGTCAGGATTCTTATGGTTCAGCTCAAGTATAACGTATGCACCGTCTCTCCCAGCACCGAATTTCATCTCCACATGCTTGATTTTTGTATTATAGAGGATCCATTTCTTATGCTTGTATTTGAAACGTGGCAATTTGGCGCAAAATTCGTCAAACCCATTCCAAAAATCCCTTTTAAGCTCCTTTACCTCTTCTCTTGAATACATACGCTACTTATTATTGTCAAAAATATTAAGCAATAGATATCTCAACTCATCATTTGGCTCTGCCTTACGCAGAAGCACAAACTTACCCTCATTGTCCATCAAATAGTAAGACGGAATGGCACGAGCATTATATATCTTTCTCAACACATCAGATTCCGGAGCAAGCCACACCTGCATTTTTCCCGACAATCCCTTAGTGATCTTCTCCACATTCTCTTTCTCATCGTAGACGAAAATGTTCACCACCTGAAGCTGACTGTCAAATGTCTGCTGGAAACGGTCAAGAATCTTCAAATCCTTCTCCGTCTTCATAAGACGAGAATTACAGATGTTCAAATAGATATATTTTCCTAAAAACTCGTTCAATTCGTGCTTTTTGCCATTCAAATCATGGCCGATAAGATTTGGCGCGCCTTCTCCCACAAGCGTTGATCCAACTGTTGCGGCAACATTCAAAGCCAACTCTTTGTTTTCTGCCAACGTCATCACCGCAGAAAGATTCTGAAGCATCTTCACCACAATTTTATTGTCGAATATCTCGGCAGCCGCCAAGTCTCCAACAATTTTTATGGATACAAGTTCCTTCAACTCAACATCCGTCATCTTGTATCTCTCCTGGATATGCATCAGAAGCATCTTTGCGTTCGATGTCTCAATTATCTTTTTGAAAACGTAGAAATCCTCACTACCAAGAGTATTGGGAATCAAATTGTAGAAGACATTGTTGAACAAATCCCAAAAGGCAGGATTTGTTTTGTCAGCCCCAAGTTTTCCAAATTCAGAATAAACGGTATTCATTTGAACAGGATCAGAAAACTGAGCTTTAAGAAGCAAACAACGATAATCCTTATAGTTTTTCTGGAACTTGGTAGTCATATCAGCAAAGATACGATTCAATTCATTGACTGAATACTGGACCGTGTCCACGTCACCTTTACTTGCAAGACATTTCATTGTAAAGAAATCATACGCATCTTCAAACTGAAGAAATTTCATATTCACTCCCTTTTTATCAGGATTCTGAATGAAGAATAGATATTCATTCGGCTCAAAGTATGGCTGAAGTTTTTCAGAAAGTGTTCTAACCCTTTTGTTTGGGATTTCCACAACATAACTTTTCCCTGGTTCCACATAGATATATCCACGTTGAGCATCCCCTGGAAGAAACACCTGACATTCATTTGTCAAATCAAACTCAAAACGGAAATCTCCCTCCTTACCAACCTTTGCTGTAGCCACAGACTCCGAACTGTTGAGTATTTTCTCTGTATATCGTCTCAATTCCAATGTCTCACCAGCATAAGATTCGTTTTTTCCAGACACAACAATCTTTGCAGCATGAGTAGGACAAACATACAGCAACATCAAAAGAAGACCTAATGTACACTTATTCTTTATAAAACGTTCTTGCATCTTCATATACTTGGTTAGGGTCCAAAGATATGATTTTTTGCAAAAGTAATAAATCTTTTTGCTCTACAATTTTGCAAAAGAGATA
>CAMJFV010000017.1 GCA_946405045.1 uncultured Bacteroidales bacterium
CGCCAACCTTTCATACTTGCAGATGGGATGGTATATCGACCAGATGCAGAAGGATGCATACAATTCTAAGGCTATTCCTATGTCGATGAAGAGCAAAGATTATTCTAATGGCAAATTAGACGTTGCATATATCGACAAGAGAATCGACAAAGAAATGACAATTGACGAAGGATTCAAATACCTACTTGACAAGCGTACAGCTAAGCAGCTTGGATACAGAGAAGGTATTGACGTTCTTCCAACAACAAAACTTGTTCAGCACGTCGACAAAGATGCTGTGATAGCTGCCGGACTAGCTACAGCTAACGACACTGCCCGCATTTTGAAAGACACAGTGATGATGGTCAACGAGCCTAATCCAAATAACGGAGGAAAGGTTGAGCCTCATTTGAAAAGAGTCATAATGGATATGACCGAGAAGAGAATCGAGGACATCAAGATTGACTTGAGCAAGAAGAGCTACCTTGGCAAACAAGATTTGTTCATACTTGACATCATCCGTTCAAACAAGGATTGGAAGACACCTATCTACTTCGCTGTCACAGTCGGCAGAGACAGTTATCTAGGTCTTGACCAGTATCTTGAGCTTGAGGGAATGGCATACCGTTTGGTTCCATACAAGTCTCAGGGTGGTGTCAATACAGAGGTGATGTACGACAACATGATGAATAAGTTTGAATGGGGTAACGTAAGTCAGCCAGGCATTTACATGGATGAGAACAACTGCCGTATGGCAAGAACATTCCGTCACATGTTCGTACGTCTTGCTTCTGAACTTGCTGAAGAGGGCAAGAAAGACAAGGCAGTCGAAGTGCTTGACAAGTGTATGAAGGAAATTCCTACATACAACGTGCCAGCAGACCTGACTTCATGTAACATCGCACATCTGTATGCGAGTCTTGGAGAGAATGAGAAAGCAGAAGCCATCATCGACGAGATCTTCGAAATCTGCAAGCAGTATAGAGTATGGAACAAGAATCTTACAAAAGAGCAGAGAAAATCGGCTTCTGAGGATATCAACGAACGCTTCGACATGATGAGATACGTTGCTGCAACAGCATCAAAAGCATGCAGCAGAGAGAAAGCTGATGAAATTCGTAAAGAAGCAGAAGATTTCTATCAGGAGGTAGAGCAATAAAAGTTCACGATGATTATAGAACAACCGCCACGTCTGTTCAGGGCATTTTTCCCCTGCACAACGTGGCGAATAAAAAAAGAGAAAGAGAAAACCGTATATCTGACATTCGACGACGGTCCAATCCCTGAAGTGACGGAATGGGTGCTTGACACACTTGACCGCTATAATGTCAAAGCGACTTTCTTCTGTGTTGGAGATAACGTCCGCAAACATCCAGACATCTTCAAGAAAGTGTTGGAAAGAGGGCACAACGTCGGCAACCACACCTATAATCATCTCCGTTCGTGGGGCACTTCAGCAAAACGCTATTGCGAAAATGTGGAGAAAGCAAACCAACTCATTCATTCTCCGCTGTTTCGCCCACCACACGGGATCATTCGTCCGACCACTATCTTCTATCTCAAGAAGAGATACAAAATAGTGATGTGGGATGTGGTGACAAGAGACTACAACAAAGATCTCTCACCAGATGACATCTTCAACAAAGTGAAGCAATACACCAGAAACGGATCAATCATTGTCTTCCACGATTCGCTGAAGGCAAGGAAAAACATAGAAGGAGCATTGCAAAAAAGTATTGAATGGCTTCTCAACGAAGGCTATTCATTCAAAAAAATAGAATATTAAATCACTCGCTGAGAATATCAGTCGAGTAAAAAAAGGAAATAGATGAACGTACTAATATTGGGAAGCGGAGGTAGAGAGAATGCCTTGGCTTGGAAGATTAGAGAAAGCAAGAAAGTTGACAATCTTTTCGTCGCGCCAGGTAATGCTGGAACAGAACTTCTAACAAGAGAGGTGAATGGAAAGACTGTAGGTTGTAAGAACGTGGCCATGAAAGCCGACGATTTCGACTCAATCAAGAAATTCGTGCTTGAAAACGACATCGAAATGGTTGTTGTAGGTCCAGAGGATCCTCTTGTAAAAGGTATCTACGACTACTTCAAAAATGACGCTGCTCTTAAGAGCATCAAAGTGATCGGTCCTTCTAAGGAGGGTGCAAGATTGGAAGGAAGCAAAGACTTCGCCAAAGCATTCATGATGCGTCACAATATACCAACTGCAAGATACAAGAGTTTCACTAATGAGACTATCGAGGATGCATTTGCATTCCTTGCAGAGTTGGAGGCTCCATACGTGCTTAAAGCGGATGGGTTGGCAGCCGGCAAAGGTGTGCTTATCCTCAACACATTGGAAGAGGCTAAGGCAGAACTTAAGACAATGTTGACTGGTAAGTTTGGAGATGCCAGCAAGACAGTTGTCATCGAGGAATTCTTGTCAGGAATCGAATGTTCAGTATTCGTACTTTCAGACGGAAAGAACTACAAAGTGCTTCCAGTAGCAAAAGATTACAAGCGAATTGGAGAGGGAGACAAAGGTCTTAACACTGGAGGAATGGGAGCAGTCTCACCAGTTCCATTTGCCGACAAGACATTCATGAAGAAAGTTGAGGAGCGAATCATCATCCCAACAGTGGAAGGATTGGCAAAAGAAAACATCACATACAAAGGTTTCATCTTCCTTGGTTTGATCAACGTCAAGAACGAGCCAATGGTAATTGAATACAACGTACGTATGGGAGACCCAGAAACAGAGGCTGTCATGCTTCGTGTCAAGGGCGACTTGGTTGACGCATTCGAGGGTGTAGCCGCTGGAGATTTGGACAAGCGCACACTTGAAGAAGACGAGCGTACTGCAGTCACAGTGATGTTGGTTTCAGGTGGTTATCCAGAAGAGTATGAGAAAAACAAAGTCATCACAGGACTTGACAAAGTAAAAGACTCTATTGCATTCCACGCAGGAACAAAAATGGTCGATGGCAAAGTTTTGACAAACGGAGGACGAGTAATCTCAATCAGTTCATACGGTGCGACAAAGGCAGAAGCACTAGCAAAGTCTTTCGCTAACGCACAGGTAATCGACTTCGAGAAGAAATACTTCCGTCGCGATATTGGATTCGACCTATAAATCAAAATCAATAAGGGCGGGGTTAACCCCGCCCAATAAAAAATAAAAGAGAGCAGATGTACAACGGTAGTTTTCAAGACAAAGTCAAACCATCGGTGGTCGCATATATCGTAACTGTATGCGCGGCTCTCCTTTTGTGGCTAATTCCATTCGACGCGACATTCTTCCTGTCGAAAGCAGGGACACTCAGATTCATGTCGTTAATGGACAACCTGATAGAGATTCCAAACATATTAACCTACTGGGTTAATTTCGTATGCATTCTGCTGATTGGTTTTACATTAACAATCATCAACAGTACATTCTCTCTTTTGAGAGCTTCTACAATTCTTCCTTCAATACTATGTATTTTTGTATTGATTATATCGCTTGAAAAAGAGAGCATCAACTATGGCTATTTCCTTACATTGATTGAATTGGCAATCATCGCGTCAGCATTCGCATTGTCAGAAAGCTACAATGAACTGCATTCTTTCAATATCGGTGGACTCATCACAATTGGTTCGGTTGTATACACACCATTCTCTCTCAATGTGATTCCAGTTGTTGCATTTCTATACTTCAGCAACCGTATGCAGTTGAAAAGTATATTAAGCATCATAATTGGAGGATTGACAATAGCTATTTATGCAGTAGCAGGAATCTATCAATTAGGATACTTTGAAGGAATGTCATGGACTGCAACACCAAGTTTCAGTCTTAACGATTTTTCTGAATTTGAAAATTTCGGAAGATTCAGCAAACTATTCTACGGATATTTTCTGCTCTTTGTCTTTGTCTGCACAATGCGACTGTCTAGCCACTACAGCAACAAAAGCATTCAGCAGAGAGGTAAATTTTCATTATTAGCGGTGATCATCATGCTTGCCATATTCTTCGCAGTAGCGATGAATTACGGATTTGAATCGATGTTGAGTACAATCATCACACTCGGCACATTCTGCATAGGTGGAGCAGTGACCCTATTCTACAAACGAGAACTAATCATCACATGGATGTACCGCTTGTTTGTATTGTTTGCAATAGGCTACTTAATCGTGAAACTGATCGGAATAGAATAATATGGATTTGTCTTGGCTTGCAGAATACGGATGTTGGGGACTGTTTATAGCAGCATTTTTGGCAGCGACAGTTCTTCCGTTACCATCTGAAGCAGTATTCTCAATTGTTTGGGCCTCAGGAGCAAATACATACAAAGTATTGACAGCCGCCATTCTTGGCAACACACTCGGAGCCATGACCTGCTATGCGCTAGGTTATCTCGGAAAGACAGAATGGCTGACCAAATATTGTGGTCTGGATGAAGCCAAAGTAGAAAAGGCAAAGAAATGGGTACAACAGCGAGGCATCTGGCTTGGATTCTTTTCATTCACACCTGGTATTGGAGATTTCATCGTCATGGCACTCGGATTGATGCGTTCACCTTTTTGGGGAGTATTATTCTGGGTTTTATTCGGAAAGACGGTGAGATATTTAGTTTGGCTCGCAATTACGTACGGAACATTTAGTTTAATCAATTAACATATGAAATTACGCAATTTATTACTATACATCTCTGCATTCACATTGGCAGCAATAAATTCAAGTTGTAAGGATGACGAAGAGACTGACAATCCAGACCCAAGAATTCGTCGAGTCATCTTTTCCCAGCTAGGATCCAATGTCGAGTTTAATGTCAATGACGTCGAAGCTAAAATATTCAACTATGATTCTTTGGCATATGGCACGAGAGTGGACTCTTTATACCCAAGCATCTATCAATACTCCGACAACAAAATAGCCATTCAATACTCGTATGACGGAATCAATTTCTTTGATTTCAGAAACACAGTGGCAATGGATTTTTCCAAACCAGTAAAAATCATTTCCACCAACACAAAGAACAATTCCAAAAAGGAATACACATTGGAAGTACGTGTGCACAAATATGATGTGGATGCATTTCAATGGACAAACACAGGAGTCATCTCTGGTTTGGAAGAAGCAATTCTTTCTCAGAAATCGATAATGCACAACGATTTGATGTGGCAGTTCTATCAGACAGACAACGCATGCAAAGTAGTGACATCCAAAGATGGTGCACAGTGGCAAAGCAGCAGCGTCGAAGCTCCAGAAACTTTAGAATTATCTACACTCTGCAATATCGATGATTCTCTATTTGTTCAAGGCAAATCTGGAGCAATATATGCGGCAAATTTCACAAGTCTGCAGTTCAATAAGTTTGAGGCAATCACCAGTGGTCAATTGCTTTACTCTCTCAACAAACAAATATGGATTCTTGACGGTAGAGAAATCAAATCATATAGCAAAAATGGACAATCTAAAATATCACAACCAGTTCATGAAGAATTTGTCGTTGATACAGTTTGTTCATTCACTGCTCCAAGTGGAAACACAGTCCTTGGCTATCTTTACGCTAAAAAAGGCGACAAAGCGGAAATATGGGGAGCAGACAGATATGGCAACATGGAGTGTTTGACAAACACATCAGCAGGTATTCCATATTTTGATAAAGCTATCACTTTTGCATTAAACAATAGCACACTTGGCATTCTTGGAGGAATCTCTGCAGATGGCAAATATTCAACAACATGCTACACTTCAAGCAACAGCGGTTTGTCGTGGGCAGTCGATCAACATAAAGACCTTACCAACACGGTAGGGGCATTGGCAGATGCAGGATTATTCCAGATAGGAAACAAAGGTGAATTTATTCTGATCGGCGGAAAGACAGACAATGGTCAAAGCAACAAAGTTTGGATACTTCGTCTAAAAAAACTACTTCTGGATGAAGCGTTTCTTAACAAGATAAAATAAAATGAAATTCAATTTCGATGTCATAGTTATTGGTGCCGGTCACGCAGGTTGCGAGGCGGCATCTGCAGCAGCCAACCTTGGTTCGCAGACACTTCTCATCACGATGGATATGCACTCTATCGCACAGATGAGCTGCAACCCTGCAGTGGGAGGTATCGCAAAAGGACAGATTGTCAGAGAGATTGATGCGATGGGCGGACAGATGGGTATCGTCACAGACCTTACCGCCATCCAGTATCGTATGCTCAACAAATCAAAAGGTCCTGCGATGTGGAGTCCACGTAGCCAGTCGGACCGTCAGCGTTTCTCTGAAAAGTGGAGAAGTCTGCTTGAGAACACCGACAACCTCTGTATCTGGCAAGACATGGCAAATGAATTATTGTTTGAAGGCAAATCTGTATGCGGTGTACGCACTGCACTCGGTGCTGAATTCAAAGCTAAAGCGATCGTGATCACTGCCGGCACTTTCCTTAGCGGATTGATGCACTGCGGCAAACAGCAGATAAAGGGAGGTCGTATCTCAGAACCAGCGTCTTATGGTATAAGCGAGCAATTGAGAGATAAAGGAATAAACGTAGGACGTATGAAGACAGGAACTCCTGTCAGAATTGACGGCCGTACAATCAACTTCGATGAACTTGCTCCACAAGACGGAGACAACGACTTTCACAAATTCTCATACCTTGATTTCAAGCCACGTCCGCTAAAACAGCGTCCGTGCTTCATCACATACACAAATGAGCAGACCCACGAAATCCTTCGTGCAGGATTGCCCGAATCTCCACTATACAATGGTCAGATTCAAAGTATAGGACCTCGCTACTGTCCAAGTATCGAGACAAAGATTGTGACATTTGCGGATAAGAACCAGCACCAGCTGTTTCTTGAACCAGAAGGTGAGACAACCCAAGAATACTATCTAAACGGTTTTTCATCTTCACTTCCGCTCCATGTGCAGCTAAACGCGCTACGCACCATCAAAGGTTTGGAGAATGTACAGGTGTACCGACCTGGTTACGCAATCGAATACGACTATTTCGATCCTACTCAGCTCAACCCAACTTTGGAAAGTAAGCTCGTAGACGGACTTTTCCTTGCCGGACAAGTAAATGGTACGACAGGATACGAAGAGGCCGCAGGACAGGGCTTAATGGCCGGAATCAACGCACATTTGAAGTGCAATGGCAACAAGGAATTTGTATTGTCGAGAAATGAGGCCTATATCGGAGTACTTATCGACGATTTGATCACCAAAGGAGTGGACGAGCCATACCGTATGTTCACGTCGAGAGCAGAATATAGAATACTGCTCCGTCAAGACGATGCAGATAGCCGACTAACTCGCAAATCATACGAAATCGGTCTTGCACGTAAGGAGCGCGTCGACCTGCTGACACAAAAAGAGGATGAGATCAACAGATTGAGAGAATTCACGTCGACATTCTCTATCAAACCTGCTTTGATAAATCCATTCCTTGAGACACAGGGCACTTCCCCACTCCGTGAAGGATGCAAACTGGTGGATTTGGTCAACCGTCCGCAACTCTCTTTCGACTCATTGCGTCAGGCCATTCCTGCATTACAGGAGACAATCGACAAGATACCAAACAGACGTGAGGAAATTGTAGAAGCGGCTGAGATCCAAATCAAATACAGTGGATATATCACTCGTGAGCAACAGATAGCAGACAAACTTACGCGTCTTGAAAATATCAAGATAAAAGGCAAATTCGACTATATGTCGATCAAGACGATCTCAACAGAGGCTCGCCAGAAACTAACACGTATTGATCCAGAGACAATCGGTCAGGCAAGCAGAATATCAGGAATCAGTCCAAGCGACATCAACATACTATTAGTTCTTTTGGGAAGATGACAGACGAAAACCTAATTCAGATACAGCAAGTCAGCAAAAACTTCGGTGACTTGGCACTTTTTGAGGATGTGACATTCACAATCAATGTGGGTGAGAAGATCGCATTGATTGGACGCAACGGTTGCGGAAAGAGTACGCTGATGAAAATCATTTTGGGTGAGGAGCCTGCAGATTCTGGCAATATCACACGAAGACGCGATCTGAAAATTAGTTTTCTTGACCAAGATCCAAAGTTCAACGATGGTGAGAGCATACTTGACGGAGCTCTTCGCCACGTTTCCGGTGAAATAACCACCGTCATCAAAGAATACGAGAACGCCATCAACAATGGTGCTGATGCCGACGTGATATCTGAATTATCACACAAGATGGACGCTCTGAATGCGTGGAATCTGGAGACGACGGTAATATCAACACTTTCCCGTCTTGGACTACGCGACATCAATCAAAAGATCAGCACACTGTCGGGAGGTGCACGTAAAAGAGTAGCTTTGGCGTCAGCAATCATTTCCGACCACGATTTGCTAGTGCTCGATGAGCCTACCAACCATCTTGACCTTGGAATGGTGGAATGGCTTGAGGAGATGCTTGTAAAAGAGAAAAAGGCACTATTGCTTGTCACACACGACAGATATTTCCTCGACAACGTCTGCAACAAGATTCTTGAGATCGCAGACACCCAGATCTACACATACCAAGGTAATTACAGCTACTATCTGGAAGAGAAAGAGCATCGTGAGGAGGTGGAGCAACGCACTATCGCCCACCTACGCAACACATACCGACGTGAGTTGGAGTGGATACGTCGTCAGCCTCAGGCACGCGGTGGAAAATCACGCAGCCGTATAGATAGGTTCGACGTCATTGAGAAGCGTCTGAAGAGTGTCCGATCAGAAGCGGATCTCACTCTTGCCTCTAAATCCAACCATATCGGAAGCAAAATCATTGAGCTTTGCTATATTTCTAAAAAGTACGATGAAAAGGTTCTTTTAAAAGAATTCTACTACAATTTTGCGAAAGGAGAGAAAGTCGGAATCGTCGGTCAGAACGGTTCAGGAAAGACCACACTGCTAAAAATGATTCTCAACGAAGTTCGTCCAGACAGCGGAGAAATCAATATCGGTCAGACGGTACGTTTCGGATACTACAGTCAGGAGCTTCCTAAATTCAAGGAGACGCTGAAAGTAGTCGACTATATTTCAGAGATTGCTGATCAGGTGGAGGTGCAGCAGGGTGTCAAACTGTCGGCAACAAATCTGTTGAGCAGGTTCCTGTTTGCACCAAGCAGACAACATGACTATATATACAAACTATCAGGTGGAGAGAAACGTCGACTTCAGCTTTGCAGAGTGTTGATGGAGAATCCGAATTTCTTGATTCTCGACGAGCCAACCAACGACCTTGACATCGCAACACTTTCCGTGCTTGAGGAATATCTGATGGAGTTTAAGGGCAACGTGCTCATCGTGAGCCACGACAGATATTTCATGGACAGAATCGTGGACCATCTGTTTGTGTTTAATCCCGACCATACTGTCAAAGACTTCCCTGGCAACTATACAGACTACCGCATCTGGAAAGAAATGTCCGATGAAAAGGAAAAAGCAGAGAAGGAAAAGAACGCCAAACCTGCAGAGGCAGCTCCTAAAAGAGAGCGTAACACATCGATGAACAAACCGAAACTGAGCTACAAGGAGCAACGTCTACTTGAACAAACAGAGATCGACATAGACAATCTTAGCAAAGAGAAAAAAGAGATTGAAGAGAGACTCGGAAGCGGCGAGCAGATGAGCAACGACGAGATCATGAAACTTTCAAGCAGAATGCAGGAAGTGATTGAAGAACTCGATGAAAAGGAGATGATTTGGCTAGAATTGAACGAAAAGATATCGTAATAATCGTTAATCATCAACATAAAAGGAGTCCATACTACCACAAAGTAGCACGGACTCCTTTATTTTTGTAAAATTCTGTTCAAATCTAAATTAAATATTTGGTTATAGAGTCGAGGATTGTTAAGGGCGGAACGCCCTAACCCCTCTCCAAAATGCGAGCCGTAAGGCGAGCACATACTAATTTAAAAATAGATGCACAATGAACGCATTTTTACCGCTCGCCCTTTGGGCTCGCGGAAGAGAATGGGTTAGGGCGTTCCGCCCTTAATAATCCTCATTTTAGTTGAAGGATAAGACTTATAACAAAATATTTTAACAAATTTGAATAGCTTCTAACTCTTCTTCACATTAGCCTTCAATAGAGCGATGACCGCATTCTTATCCTCTTCGGAGTCGAATCCATTCAAATCAATCGTCAGTTGCTGATACTTGGAGACATAGAGCACTAGGTAATTCTTTACGAATTCCCATCCAGTCAAACTACTATAGGGATAGATGGCATGAGCTTCAGGTGTCACTTCATTGCACACATGGCATTCCACTTCTTCATCCTTAAAAAGAAAAGAGTGACGTGATTCCCCTTCTCCAATAATTTTTTTGTATGTTTTCTTCAATCTGTTAGGAGTAGTAATCTTTGATAGCAACCGATAGAAAGCTAAGAATATTCCACCCAACAATAAATTAACCCACCACGGAAAAGCCCCGCTAGGCCAAATAGTCATTTCAATCATGAACACGCAAAAAAAAGAGATAGACCATGAAGTGATAATGTACTTTTTCTTTGATATCATCACATCTGTCAAAATCTCATAAGTCAGGCGAGTTTCATTCTTTATCTCCATAAAGCTGTTAAATTTTATATTCTAAGATCTTCTTAACAAACCGCATTAAATACAGTCAAAAAAAACAGAACTTAGTTTTTCCTGTTTGTTTGCAAAAATAAAAAAAGGATTAATACCTAAAGAATAACAGATGTGATTTTTAATCATAATATTCTATCTCATCCAAATAGCTGAAGATCAAAATTCCGTTTTTATATTTTTTTGTGCCACAGAAGCTACCTCTTTCATCATATAGGGATACATGTTTATGTGTCAGATTCCCCAATCCATCATATATACGGCATTCTGTTTCTTTTCCTTGTTGGTTATAAGAATAAGTCCATTTTCCCGTAACATCAGATCCTTCATAAGTCAAAATTTCTGATAGTTTGCCATCTGTATCATAGCAATATAAATCACGAGATATAATCTCTCCCGTCTCAATATCAATATTCTGAATCTCTTTCAGATCTCCGTTTTTATTGTAAAAGTAAACTTCTTTTTCCGTTTCCCCTGTCAATCCTTCGTATTTAATTTTCTCTATCTCTCTATTATTTTCATCAAACACACTCACATTACGAGTCTTGACAACTACTCCATCTAATCTATAATCATCGGTGTTAACTTCAACACAATTGCCGTTTTCATCGTATTTATAGCAAGTATCATAATCGATTTGGCCATCATCAAAATATTTTGTCTCTATATGCTGTCCCTTATCATTATAGATATAGCAGTCAACGACTCCGTTTACTCCTTTTTTATTAAGATCCTTTACAAAAATAAGATTCCCATTTTTATCATATTCATAAATGAGATGTTTTATTTCTTTACCTTTACGATCAAATTCCAACAAATCATCGGTTTTACGATTTTTATTATAATTGATGACGTAGCATATTCCCGCTTTTGTGACGGTTTCTTC
The DNA here is from genome assembly GCA_946405045.1 of uncultured Bacteroidales bacterium. Lineage (GTDB taxonomy): Bacteria > Bacteroidota > Bacteroidia > Bacteroidales > Paludibacteraceae > UBA1723. The sequence continues at coordinate 11,441 of CAMJFV010000017.1, forward strand.
TTTTATATCTGTATAATATCTAGTGATTTTTTTCACTTTCCCTTCATATTTTTTTGCATCGTTTAAGTTAAGTAATGAAAATTTCAGATGGGCATCTTCATCATTAAAAGACATTTTTTCATGTGCTTCTTCGTTTTTGGAAAATCCCCAACGTTTCCATATTGTTGGGATTAAAAACTTCAATAAATCCTTGACAATCCCCATAATTATATTTCCCATAATCATATTTTTTTCGGACATATTTTAGACGATAAGAATGTAAAACGTAAGGGTATTTCCCTACAGATATGCCGGAATACGACGGTCTCTACTCCTTCCTCTTTCTACAAATCTGCAAAAATGCACAGAAATCGCAGAATTTATCAGGCTCCTCGGTTTGCGTGAAATTGATGTCGACATTGAAGATATCAGACAATGCATTTTTCATTTTTTTATCGAATTCATCGCAGAATTCATAATTCACTATGATAGGTTCATCCACCTTTTTAGGTTTTCCTTTATCTCCTACTATCTCCTTCGATATCTTCAATACACATGCCACATCATCCATTTTCTGATTCACAAAATTCAAGACGGGAGTGACGTCGACTTTCTTCACTTTGTGGATAAGCGACGAGTATATCAAAATCTGCAACTGATAATGGACCTTTTTTCTGTTTTCATAAGCAAACAATTCATCGATGGATTTAATCGAAGATGGCACATCACCACCTGTCTTATAATCCACTATTCTTCTCTTTCCACCGTCTACTGAATCCTGACGATCGACGATTCCACCGACAAAAATCTGTTTTGTTTTCCCATTCACATCTATATCAATCGGCACAACAACACGTTCCTCCGATGACAAGTAAACCAGATCATTCAATTTTGAATCTATGACAAGCTGTTTGCGGATAAATTCCAAAAGCAAGTTACGAGCCAAAAGCAGATGTCCGTGGAATTGGGAAACTGACTTAGGTGTTGTCTTAAACTGATCTATCTTATAATAATGGATATTGATGAAATAGTCGATCAACGTATAGATCTCCTCATCCCTTAAAGAATTCAGATCTTGTGGAGATATCATTGCGTCTCCTTTTTTACGTACCAGACCTGCATAAATTGCCTCCATGACAGCATGGAAGATCGTTCCCAAATCAGTGGAAGAAATTCCGTCTTCATCTGTATTGGATTCTTTCAACCCCAAAACATATTTGAAATAGAACTTCAATGGGCATTCAAAATAGGTGTTGATAGCCGACGGAGATAACGGTTTCTCTGAATCAGAAGAGAACCTATCCAGCATTTTTTTGACGATTTCATCGTTCTTTTCCACAGTCAAAGACTCTGTCGTGATCGACGGTACAAGATTTTGGATATCGTATTTTTCAATCTCAAAATTCGTGTTCTCCACCAACATCTGAAGCATATACCTGCTCATCTGTCCATCTGTATTTTGACTGTCGCAAGTAGAGTTGTAGACGAGGGTGACATCATCCGCACGTTGCACCAAACGGTAGAAATAGTATGCAAACAGAGCATTCTTCTGCTCCACAGATGTCATATTGAATCCAGTACGGATTGAAAGAGGAATAAAAGATGAAATTTCCGCAGACGGAGGCAATTGTTTATTAGACGCAGATAGCAAACAAACATGGGAGAAGTCCAGTCCACGCGTCTCCAAAAAGCCCATCACCTGAAGTCCTTCGATTGGTTCACCATGGAAAGGAACCTTTGATTGCGAAAGCACCTTCATCAAAAGGTGTGCCGTCAAGCCAACGCTCATAGACAAATCCTCTGAACATACCTCATCAGCAAATCTCACAAGTATATTGTAGGCACGGAATAAAGACTCGTTATACAAGTCGGAATATAAAGAGGAATGTGGATTATGAGACGATACTCTCACAACTATTTTCTTCAATCTGTCTACAAAATCAGACGAATTCACCGAAGGTTTTAGGAGCAATGATAGATCCTCACTTCCAGATTCAAACTCTGATATACAAGGGAAGATATTTTTTTCCGCCTTCATCCGAGCTATCGTCTGTGTCACTTCAGGAAAGACGACTTTTATATAGGCATGATTGGTTATAGATTCTACCAACGACAAAGCCACCGTCTTTGGTTTTCGTTCGTCGAGATACATATTGTAATTGACAAGGGCAAGCAGCAAACTGTATATTGGAGTTTGCGGCACTGGGAATCCCATCGTCACATTCAAAGCAATACCCTTATCATTCGGAATAGAATGCAAAACAGGAAGGAGAAGAGTCTCATCACAAAGGACTATAGCCGTTCTTCTATCAATAGTCTCCTTTTCACCACTGTTTTCATCTTTTACTATCTCGGAAGTATCCTTCAAAAATTTAGAAACATAAGCAGCTTGAGCACTATCCGACGAAGTACTGACAAACGTAATCTTCTTTTTCTTCGAATAATTGTCAAAAAATGATTTTTCTTTTAGCGACGACGGGAAATCTATAATATTCTGTCGCATAAACAGACCTGCTTCCTGAAGAGATTCAGGTGCGGAATAATATATATCATAGTCCCAATAAAATTCAGCACGTTTGGAATCCTTATATCTCTTAAAGAATGCGTATTCAGTTCTGCTCAACACGTTAAACCCGATGAATACGAGTTTTTTATACTTAGAGTCATCGATTTCTCCACTTTTAAGGTCTTCTACGACATCAAGCATCAGCATACCTTCATACGCAATTCCTTTTGCCTGCAAACGGGCTTTAAACGCAAGATAGATAGAATACAAATTTTCCCAAAGTCTTGCAAAGAGCTGAACTTTTTCGTTTTGTACCTCGATTGAGAACGTTTGAAAGAAATGTTCCAGAGTCTTAATCTGCGAATCGGAAAGATATGAAAAATCCTTTATGTTCTGGATGTCCGCCACATTTGAAAACAATGCCTGAGCATTCACGCAATTCTTATCTATATCGTCAAAATCAGAGAGCAATGTCTGACCCCAGAAATAGAATTTGTCAAAAGAGGGTTCAGTGCCTAAAATCTCAGGATGTACTTCTTTTATAGTATGGAAAAGTTCGATTAAAAGGGCTATTTCATCCGGAACTGTATAAGGTGAAAAAGAGCGGAACAGATCCTGTATTGTAGTGGACTCAAGCGTAAACACAGGTTTGTCGTACTCCTCAGCCCAACATTCGTTAAAGAATAAAATAGAACGACGGTTGGGGAAGACCAACAACGCATCTTCCACATCCGCCAAACGCCTCAAATCATCAGCTACCAAATTCAAAAATGGCTTAGATTCCGCTACCATAATACGACAGTGTTAATTCATTATTTCTGTTTTCACCACAAAGATAAGATCAAGGCATGCAGAATTCAAGCATAGACAAAACAAAAAGAGAAAAATCACATATATGCAAGAGTCTACTTGCAGGATTTCTCTTCTGTTTGGTCTTTATCCATCGAATCTTCAATATTTTTAGGAATATTGAACAATTCGCTGATATTTAGCTTAGGAAGGACAGCAGGAGCAAACTTTGTGACTGGTCCACATAAAATAGAACCTCCCGAATGTTTGCCATCCATTATCTTAAGTTTCTCGTTGATTGGGCCAAGCACATTAAACACAACACTGATCACCAACGTATATTTGACTGCAGATATCAATGCTCCCAGCAAACTGTTAAGCCAGCCAAGGCTTATCGCCTTAATCAGTCTCTGAGCACACATCGCCAACACCTTAACCAATATCAACGAGACGATGAATGCCATAATCATGCCCAAAGCAGGACAATAATCCTTCCCTACATTGAAAAAACTATGTATAAACTCCGCAAATGGAGAGCTATGGTATCTTGACACATATACGGCAATGATAAGTCCTATCAATCCCGAAAGCTCAAATATAAGTCCTTTTGAAAATCCTCTTACCATACCTGCAACCACAAGCAAAAGGATCAAAAAATCAAGCCAATTCAATTTGATTAATATTTAATGATTAATATT
>CAMJFV010000018.1 GCA_946405045.1 uncultured Bacteroidales bacterium
CATTGCGTAGACGTCGGAAAAATTGACAATCGCTGATTTGTAACCCAAATGTAGGAGCGGGCAGTATGTCAGGTCGAAATGTACACCTTCAAGCAGCAAATCCTTTGTTACCAAAGTTTTTTTGCCTGTATAGTCGAGTATAGCGCAATCGTCGCCAACCGACAATTCCGTCGACTTGTTCACGATAGGGAACTCCTTCGTAAGTCTGTCAATCAATCCAAATTCTCCAAGTTCTTTAATCTGCATAGTTTCTTAATTTAAACACAAAAAGGGGACGTGAATAATCACGTCTCCTTGCAAAATTATCAATATTTTTCGGATTATCCTTTAAATGAGCAGGCATAATCTGCAAGAGATTTGTCGCGTGCTCCCATGACTACGATCGAATCATTCGCTTTGCTCTCTTTCGCGATCATCGCAGGGATCTCTTTTCTATCCTGCACGTAGACGCAATTGATGCCTTGCGACGTGAAATAATCCGCCACAAATTTAGATCCGATACTCATGTCTGTCGTTCCACCTTCGTAGTAGACGTCGGCAAGATAGAAGACATCCTGCTTTCGCATCACCTCTTTCAAAAGGATTGCCATTTGCTCGTAGGTTTTGCGAAGTGGACCGAAACCGTGAGGCTGGTAGACAGCATACACTTTATCAGAGAAAGATGCTAATGTGCGGATTGTCTCTGCCACCTCTTCTGGAGTGTGGGCAAAGTCATCCACTAACAATGCACCATTAGAGTCCTTGCCTATTATGTTTCCGCGACGGTAAACACCGCCGAATTTGCTCAAAATTTTAGCACATTCCTCAACATTCACACCATATACACTCGCCATTGCCACAGCTGCAGCAATGTTCAATGCGTTGTGAAGTCCAATAGAGTGGTATGCGAACGGTATTCCGTTGATTGAGAATGTTATGCCTTCGCTTGTGTGTTTCAAGTCGGCAACCTTAAAATCTGCATTCTTATCTTTTTCTGCGAGAGCAAAGGTCACTCTTTTTTTACAGTTCAAACTGCGGAGATTCTCGTCTCCTGAATTAAGCACAACAGTGTCGGCGGTATTGTCGGCTACTGTCTGGAAAAGACCGACTGTGACATCTATTTCATGGTGATCATGACCTACATTGGTGATCACACTCATAGTAGGGTTGTATCTTACTATGCTCTTGTCACTCTCGTCTCCTTCAAATACGAGTGGACCGTCACCAGAATTATCAAAATTTCCTGGTTCTCCACCTCTTTTCACATTGTTGTCGGCAGCTCCTGCAATCATGCATGGGTGTTTTCCTGCACCAAGCAAAAGTTGGTATATAAGGTGTGTGGTTGTGCTTTTTCCTGCTGTTCCTCCCACACATATAGCACCTCCACAATGGTTGCCGGCTATTTCTGCCAGCAACTCACTGCGATGCATAATTTTTATATTACGTGCCTTAATCTCTTTAATATCCGGATTTGTGTCCTCCACAGCTGTACTTACAACAGCGAAGTCCAAATCTGCAGGCAAATGCTCACCATTCTGCATCACACAATTGACGCCGTGGCGAGAAAGTTCTTTGTAGTCCTGGTTTTTCTCTTTTTGAGCGAAAGCTCTGTCGCTTCCATAAACCTCTTCGCCCTTTTCTGCAAGGAAAAGAGCCATCGGACTCATACCTGTGCCAGCAACACCGACGAAATAGCCACGACGGCGCCGATTGCAAGCACTGTGCTGATCATCATGTCCCATATCATAAGCGTTAAATTTAATTGATAAGTGTTTTTTACTACTGGCAAAGTTATTTCATCGGGGATTTTATTCAAAAGAAACATTGTTGAAGTTTCTAACATTAATAGCAACAAGTTATCAACATTTTTATTAACGATATAGTAACAATCTATTGTTTTAAGGACATCCAAACAAACATTGCCATTAGTAAATTTGATAAAAAAAATCAGTCGAAGGATTCTATGTCATGCATATTCTCCTTCGACTGTATCGGTATGTGTTTTGTCGAATACACTAATTGTGAGACAATTGTTAATTTTTAATTGTACTTACATAATCATGTATTTGGTTTAAAAACAGTTCTGAATAGATTTCCGCACCGTTGCTGTTCATGTGAGTCGGATCAGTGAACATTTCGGAATGTTCCATGAAGAAAGGAAGGTGAGTGTTGTCGATAAAGAGCATTCCATGCTTTTTGCTTATCTCTTCCATCTTGTCTCTAGATATATTTATCGAATCGCGGATGAAATATCTAGGCGAATCAACAATCACCATTTTAATGCCTTTCTCCTGAGCCCTTGTCAGAATGGAATCGAAGCGGGCCACTTTAGTTTCGCTTAGTGTTGTGCCGGTCAGTTTTTCTGGCTCTAATTCCAATTTCTTAATAAGCTCCTTAGGAGTCAGAGGCTCGTATCCTTTCTCTGTTTCTTTGGTATGTGAATTACGGCTTCTGTAACGCATCAGGATACGGTGGAGTACAGAATTGTATTGGTATATTTTGCTGTTGAGACGGATGTATTCTTTCCAAGGTAACTCTTCTTTTATCGTGGTTGTCACCCATTTGTTTGTCTTATAGTATGGATATAGGTTGACTAATGGGTCTTCCACACCTTCATACAGATATTCACAGCAGTTTTCCCAAATGATCAATTTTGGAGAGTATCTGTCTATGATTGAGTTCACCACACAACTGTTGTGGCTGAAGAAACAGCCATCACGCGCAACATTATATGCAGGCAAACCAATCGAGTCTTCTATTTGTTGAGTCACATAGTGGTGTGACGCGCGAGATGATCCGACAATCACCACAGGTGTGTTCACATCATATAGAGAAAAGTATGTTTTTCCTGTAGCACCTTGGTTGCTGATCTGAGGAAGCATATGATCCATCGCTTTGCCTACAGCAAGGTCAATCACAACTATAGAGGCCAATACAATAAAAACGGCAACACCAAATCTTAATAACCCTTTTTTCATAACTGCTTTAGAATTGGAAATAAATAAAAGAACCACCATTGAGCACACCAAAGGCGAGAATATAGAATGTCAGCAGAATAGCTGTGATGTATCTTACGACAATGTATTTTGAACTGAGGAGATGGATGTTCAAATCTTTTTCCTTGATGAAGTCGTAAATAAATACTATTGCCATTGCCAGGAATCCTAATAGGAATGTGTCAATGTCGACGAAGAGTTCTCCATGTTCTGTAAATATTTTCTTAAAGATTGTCATTACGTCGTTAAGATCGTTTACACGGAAGAATATCCATGCAAAATTCACAATTAGGAAAGTGAGTGACAGTCTTAGTAGATTGGCTATAGAGAACTTGTCAGAAATCTCTTTGATTTTGTTTCCATACACCTGTCTTTCTATCACCATACATGCTCCGTGGAAGGCTCCCCAGATGAGGAAAGTGTATGCTGCACCATGCCATAGTCCACTTACAGTAAAGACGATCATTGTGTTGAGCATCCAGCGTGCTTTGCTACATCTGTTGCCTCCCAATGGAAAATAGATGTAATCCCTGAACCATGTTGTGAGTGAGATGTGCCATCTGCGCCAGAAATCAGTGACTGTTTTCGCAAAATATGGACGGATGAAGTTTGTTGGCAGTTCGATGCCAAACAATTTTCCACTTCCGATAGCCATCAACGAGTATCCAGCAAAGTCGGCATAAATCTGAATGGTGTAAAGAATGCTGGAGAAGAATAGCGTCGTGCCGTTGTGTTGGTCGATGTTGCTGTATACTGTGTTTACGTAAATTGCCAAACGGTCAGCAAGACAAAGCTTCATGACAGCTCCAATCAAGATCGCTTTACATGCGGCAATAGCCATGTCGTAATTAAAAGTACGAGTTTCAAAATACTGAGGTAATGTTTTTTGAGCTCGGCTTATTGGTCCACTCAAAATGCTAGGGAAGAACATTACGTAGGCAAGATATGCCAAAAGATCTTTGGTCGGCTCTACTTTTTTCTGATACACATCAATACTGTAACTCAATGCTGAGAAAGTGTAAAAACTGATGCCTACTGGCAGTAGGATGTTAAGCGTCGATACTTCCACGTCTGCTCCGAAGAGAGAAAATGCATCGATAAACGCTTGCACAAAAAAGTTGAAGTATTTGAAAAAGAATAAGATTCCGATGTTTAGGAGTATGGCACCGACTGAAATCATTTTTCGTTTCTTTGGGTCTTCAGTTTTACCCATCATATCTCCAGCGACGAATGTGGAGAATGCAGTCAACAATAATAGCCCTAAAAAACGCCAGTCCCACCATCCATAGAAAATAAGGCTAGCTATTACGATAAGTCCGTTTTGGAGAGTTTTGTTTCCACGGCATAATGTCCAGTAGAGAATAAATGTTATAGGTAGAAAAATTAGATATTCAAGCGTCTGAAATGTCATTTGATTATGTTATTATCTATTTATATTCATTATTGTTTAATGTGTGATTGTGCTCTTTCTCCCATCAAATTCATCATATTCGCATAACACACTTGATATTGTTTCAAAAATTGTCATAGTTTTAATGGAAAAATCAACAGAATTGCAGCCAAATTCGGCAGAAATGTAATTTTTCCGGTTGCAAAGTTATTCTATTGGGCAATTTATTCAAAAAAAACAATCTTGAAATTTATAAGATAAACGATTATTGTCCGTCAATATATTGATTGTATGTGTTTTAGAAATCTGTTTGAAAACATAACGATATCGTACAGAATTTGGTCAGTCTTTCATCTAGTGTTTATCTAAGATTTGCCCTGAAAAAGCAGGTCGGTTAGTATGTTTTTGGTATGCTGATAAAAAAAGCGACCGCTCGTGAAGAACGGCCGCCCTGTTAAGAACTTACTCCATCGCTCTATTTCTTTTTAGAAATAGTAGTAGCATTGCAATCTTTGCTTTCTGCTGCTAGGTAGGCAGGAATATGCTTGCCTTCCTTGTGAACCGTTTTCGGTTTTTTTTCTGAACCTTTCATCTTTTTTACTATTTAAATGTTAAACATATAAAATAGAATCGCTCAGTTATGAAAAAAGATAGCTGGACAGTTCTTTTAGTGAATCTCGATTTGTTTTATTGAAGGTTGAGCCGCTTCGATTTCTCGCTTAGGCAATGATATTTTCAAAATACCGTTCTCCACTTTCGCATCGATTTTGTCTTTGTAGATATTGTCTGGCAAAGCCATTATCTCTTTGAATTGAGAGGAAGTGAACTCATGACGTAGATAATGCTCATCTTTGTTGCCTTTATCCTCTTTCTCAGTTTTCTTTGTCATTTCAACCACCAAGTTGTCTTCTTTGTCAATTGAAATGTTCAAGTCATCCTTGGTCAGACCTGGGACACTGAATTCCATCTCGTAAGAAGCCTTGTTTTCCTTGATGTTCATTTGAGGGGCTGCGTTGACTGCGTAGTTGCCGTTCCAGTTGAAATCAAACAAGTCGTTGAATAGTGTAGGAAAGAAATCCTGCGATTTTCTTGCTAATAACATAATTTTGTCCTCCAGTTAAATTGTTAGTTATTTATTTATCTGGCTGTCGTTATAAGCAGTCACCATTGAAGAATCAAATAGCGTGCCAACATGTTTTTTGCTGCTTTCAGTATGGCAAAATGACTGTATTTGTGACAAAATTACTTAGAACATGAATTTTTGACAGAGAATGCTGTTTGAAAACCTTATAATGATGTCTATTTATTATTGTATTGCTGTTGAGATGTTTGAGAATGGAAAAAGAATCTCATCTCACTTTTTGGATGAATATTCCTAAAAGAGTCTTCTTTTATAGTTAACTTTGCCCCTGTTATGGCAAACAATATTACATCCATTTTGTCTTTGCAGCGTCATCGTGATTTGCTGAAGATGGAATATGAGTACGATAAGAAGAGTTTTGATGTACAGTCTTCTCATGTCTCTATTCCCAAGAAGATTTCTGCTGGAATCTGTCGTTATCCTGTGTCGTTGGGCAAGTCGTATTACAACTCGCTTAATCAGTTTGTTGTTGAGATCAACCATGCCCCATTGGAAGACGACGATCATTTTGAATATGGCAAGGCAGTCCAGTTTTTCAGCGTCTCATACAATGAGGAAATCCGTGTGGTGAAGACCAATGCTCAGGTCAGTTATGCTACGCCTACAATGCTGGTGGTTGTTTTGTCGGGTAGGGATGCCCTGCCTGCTTTGGAGTCGGTCAACCGACTAGGAGTGCAACTGGGTTTTGACGAGAGCAGTTATAAGGCGATGTTTGATGCCATGGATAAGGTCATGAGTGTGAAGGAAGGCAGACTCTTCGACTTACGTGAAATCCTATTGGGTAGTGTGGAACCGAAATTCCTTGATTTTTCTCCGATACGTTTCCCTTGGCTCAACAGTTCTCAGGAATCAGCAATCAATAAGATCCTACGTGCCAAAGATGTCGCTATCGTCCATGGACCTCCTGGAACAGGTAAAACGACAACCCTTGTCGAGGCTATATATGAGACGTTGCGTCGTGAATGTCAGGTGTTGGTGTGCGCACAGAGTAATATGGCTGTGGATTGGATCTCAGAACAATTGCAGGATCGTGGAATAAGTGTATTGCGAATTGGCAATCCGTCCCGCGTCGACGATAAAATGCTCTTCTCCACATATGAGCGTAGGTTTGAATCACATCCTATGTACGATACTCTTTGGGGTATGCGAAAGACGGTGCGTGAACTTTACCGCACAAATAAGGATAAGGCTCGTGCTGTAAAAGAAAAGGCGGAAGCATTGGAATATGAGATTCGTGAAAGCCTTTTTTCTGATTCACGTGTTGTGGCATGCACCTTGGTCGGAGCTGCCAACCCTATATTATATGGAAGGAATTTCCAATCTCTATTTATAGATGAGGCTGCGCAAGCTTTGGAAGCTGCTTGTTGGATTCCAATCACTAAGTCGCATCGAGTGATTTTTGCGGGCGACCACAAACAGTTGCCTCCTACTATCAAATGTTTTGAGGCAGAACGTGCTGGACTTTCCCACACTCTGATGGAAAAACTGGCGGAAACCAAGCCGATGGCGGTTTCTCTTTTGAATGTGCAGTACCGTATGCATGAAAGCATTATGAGGTTCTCTTCGGATTGGTTTTACGACGGGAAACTAAAGGCGGCGGATGAAGTCAAGTGTCGAGGCGTGCTGGATTTTGAGAACCCGTTGGAATGGATCAACACTGAAGAATTCTCGTTTAAGGAGGATTATTTGTCACAGTCGGCTGGACGAGTCAACCGTATGGAGGGAGAACTTACAATTGCATTGCTGAGTCAGTTTATAGAGAAGATCGGACCCAATAGAGTGAAAGAAGAGCAGATTGATTTTGGAATCATCTCTCCATATAAAGAGCAGGTCTATTTCCTACGTCATCTTATTAAAGAGTCGAAATTCTTAAAGCCATTCAAGAAATTCATCACGGTCAACTCGGTGGACGGATTCCAAGGACAGGAGCGTGATGTGGTGATTATCAGCCTCGTCAGATCCAATGAGACGGGAGAAATAGGTTTTTTGAAGGAGTTGCGAAGGATGAATGTGGCGATGACACGTGCCAGAATGAAACTTATGATTATTGGAAATGTGGAGACATTGTCGCATCATGCGTTTTATAGAAAATTGTGGGAATGGGTGAAGAAAACGAAGGAAGAATCCCTATAAACAGTGAGCTTTTTGAACGAACATTCAATTTTTTTTGAACGAACATTCGTATATCTTAAAAAAATGTTAATTTTGCCATCTGTAGACAAATAATGGAATTAATAAAGGGGTAATATATGGCAAAATCATTTAACTCAGTACTTGCAAAGTTCCTTCTTAGTGTCGCAGGTTCGATAAACAAGAAGAAATTGGTTAAGGCTTCGATAGACTGTAAGAAGTCGCAGGCTGAAACACTTAGAGCAATTCTAGATTATGCAAAGGATTCTGTTTACGGAAAAGAGCATAATTTTGCGAAGATTTTGGAGGCTACATCTGATGACGCTTTGTTCGAGGCCTACCGTCAGAATGTGAAGCCAAATGATTATGAGGATTTCCGTCCATACGTGGAGAGACACAAGAATGGAGAGGAAAACGTCCTATTCCCAGGTAAACCAAAAATGTATGCCACTACTTCTGGTACTACAAGTGAGCCAAAGTGGATTCCTATCACTAATGAATACTATAGCAACATCTATTCAAAGATGACGAAGGTATGGCTATACTCTTTCATAGAGAACCGTCCAGAGGTATTCAATGGCAAAATCGTTTCTATCGTAGGTAAGGCTATCGAGGGTACAGCTCCAGATGGCACACTATATGGATCTGTGTCTGGTGTGACACAGAGAGACTGTCCAGGATTTGTGAAGAAGCTATACACTGCTCCTGCAGATGTCTTCACAATCGCTGACTACAAAGCTCGCTACTACTGCATTATGCGTTTCGGTATTGAGCAGGATGTCACTCTTATTGTGACTGCTAATCCGTCTACAATCGTTGAGATGCAGAACAATGTGAATGAGTTCTTTGATGATTATGCTGATGATATCGAAAAGGGAACTATCAGCTCAAAAATCAATATTTCAGACGAGCTTCGTCAGAAGATGTTGGCAGAGAAGAACATCAAGCCAAATCCAAAGCGTGCTGCAGAGCTACGTGCTTTGAAGGCTAAATATGGCACAGTGCTTCCTAAGCACTACTGGCCAAACCTTCAGATCCTTAACACTTGGAAGTGTGGTAACACTCGTATGTATCTTGACAAGTTTAAGAACTCTTTCCCTGACTGCTGCTTGCACCAGGAGTTCAGCTACTTCTCATCAGAGTGTCGTGCCGGACTTGTAATGCCGGAGACAAAGGATACAAACGGAACAGTAGTGTTCCCTCACATGCACTATTTTGAGTTCGTTGAGGAGCACGATATTGATAGCGAGAACCCTAAGTTCCTTCAGCTTCACGAGCTTGAGTTTGGCAAGAAATATTGTCCATACGTAACTACATGGGCAGGTCTTTACCGTTATACAATGAGCGACCTTCTAGAGGTGGATGGAAAGTTCAATTCAATCCCAACTATCCACATGGTTCAGAAGATCAACGGTATCGTCACAATGACAGGAGAGAAACTTCATGAGCGTCAGTTCATCTCTGCTGTAGAGGATGCTTCTAAGGCTACTGGCAAGAAACTTAAGTTCTATATCGGATTTGCTGATATAGAGATCTCTGCATACCATTTCTACTATGAGTTCGAGGATCAGAACATCACTCAGGCAGAGGCAGACGAGTTCAACAAGTTGGTGGACGAGAATTTGAAGAAGGTCAACATCGAGTATGACGCGAAGAGAGCCTCTTTCCGTGTGAAGGATCCTATCGCACACATCCTTGTGGAGAACTCATTCGAGAAGTTCAAGGCTCGTTGCATCGACGAGGGTGCAAGAGACGGACAGTTCAAGCTTAACATCCTTCTTCAGGATGAGAACCGTCACGCCAAGTTCAAGGATCTTGTAAAGAAATAATAAATAATTAGAATATTTAGAAAGGACGCAAGCCACACTTGCGTTCTTTCTTCATGAAAACGCAATGACTTTAGACAATATCAAAGCTGTCATTTTTGATGTCGACGGTACTCTCTATACAGGCGGTATCGCTAAACATCTTATATTGGGTGATATCTGGCGATGCATGTGGGCATTGAGGGAGAGGCAGACAAGGAAAGCGATGAAGAGTCGCGACTACATGACTGCTGAAATTTATTATAATACCTTCTTCTCAACATTATCGCAAAAGACAGGTAAGGAGGAGAGTGTGATGAGAGATTGGTATTTCTCACGTTATATGCCGTTGATGGTCAGACAGATCGGCAAGTATTGTAAGCCACGTCCACAGATAAATGAAGTGCTGGAGTCGTTGAAGAAAAAGGGTATACGTCTTCTGGTATATTCTGATTATACAATGTCGAAGGAGAAGATCGAGTCGTTAGGCATCGACAGCTCAGTGTTTGAGAAATTTTATTGCGCTGAGGAATTTGGAGCATTGAAACCGCAAACACGTCCGTTCGCTCAAATTTGCCAGGAAAACGGATTGGAATGCGCGACGACGCTGATGGTGGGCGACAAGGTTGATTCCGACGGAGGTGCTTTAGGTGCAGGACTTCAATTCACGTGTATAGACGGAAAGAATTGCAAGAATGTCGACCGCAGCAAATACGACATTGTAACTTGGGATGATTTCGTGAACATTTGTAAGAAATAGGTTGATTAGATGGGAAAGAGACGTGATTTACTCACGTCTCTTTTTTGATTTATGCATATATTAATGGCTGATGTCAATTGATGTTTTTCCGTTGTCTTTAGTGACTGTGATTATTGTGACATCAAAATATTCTTCGGTTTTGATGACGATTCCATTATATGTAAGTTTGGTCAGTTTAGAGCAATAAGATCCTCCTACACAGTCAGGACTATAAGAATAAGTCCAAGATGCTCGTAATGTGTCTATGTCACCATTCACATAGAGATAGTTGTCTGTGTAGCCATCATGATTGCCGTAAATTAATGGTGAAATGAAAATTCCGGAGTCTCTTTTGCTTATTTCCATTCCATTTCCATCATAAAGGAAAACATTATTTTTATAATACTCATTATATCCATAATACAGAGAATCCATATTTGCCAAAATAGTTTTAATACTATCTGAACTAAGAATGGATGGTCGTATGATAGGATATGTTGTCATGTCGTTGATGTCAACAATATCATTTCCATTCACGTCTACAAATCTCATTCTGAGTCCTGCAAAAGTAACAAATCCATGATCCTCAAGTGGTTGATTGTTGTCCTCTTTGTCGCAGGAAGTAAATAAGCCTCCAAATGCTGCTGTTAAGCAAAGGGCACGAAACCAAAAATCTCTCATAATATTTAGTTTTAAATTTGACGCATTGATATTTGTCCGCAAATGTAAAAAAAAATAATTAAATAGTTGTTTTAGACAAGAAATCAGATTGGATGGAATATGAAAACGGATAGAATTTATGATTGACGATTTACTAAAAAATCATATTCTTTTTTGTAGTTAATGCAAAAAAATGTATATTTGCATTTGGAATGAGGAGGGGAGCGAATTGTTCTCCTTCGTTTTTTTAATATAATGATAGATAAACAAGAACTTACACAAGCGATCAACGAATATATTGACGGAACAAGCCTTTTCCTTGTAGAGGTGAAGGTGAGCCCTGCCAATGAAATTGTCGTTACAATTGACAGCGAAGACTCTATTGATATCGACACTTGCGTCTCGCTTTCTCGTCATATAGAATCCAAGTTCGACCGTGAGCAGGAAGACTACGAGTTGGAGGTAGGCTCGGCAGGTTTGAGCTCGCCGTTTGTTGTGCTTCGCCAATATCAGAAATATGTTGGAAAGGAAGTGGAAGTGCTTACAAAGGCAGGACAGAAACTTGTAGGTGTGTTGAAGAGTGCTACTGAGGAAGAGTTTACAGTGGTTGTCACTGTGAAAGAGAAGCCAGAGGGAGCGAAGAGAAAGGTAGATGTTGAAAAAGAGTACTCGTTCAAGTATGATGAGGTAAAATACACGAAATATTCAATTAGATTCAAATAATATTATTATGGCTAAGCAAGAAACACTCAGCTTAATAGATTCATTTTCGGAGTTTAAGGAACTTAAGAACATCGATAGAGGCACAATGATCAGTGTCTTGGAAGAGTCTTTTAGAAGTGTCATCACTAAGATGTATGGTACTGATGAGAACTATGCTGTTATCATCAATCCAGACAAAGGTGATTTCGAGATATATCACAATAGAGTTGTAGTTGAAGACGGTACTGTTGACGACGAAAACTCACAGGTTGCGTTGGCAGATGTAAAGAAAATTGATTCATCATACGAGGTTGGCGAGAACTTCTCTGAAAAGGTTGATTTCGCATCGTTCGGACGTCGTGCGGTGTTGAACCTTCGTCAGACACTTGCGTCGAAGATCCTTGAACTTCAGAAAGATACATTGTTCAACAAATATAAGGAAAAGGTCGGTAAGATTGTAGTCGGTGAGATTTACCAGACTTGGAAGAAGGAGGTTCTTCTTCTTGATGAGGAGGGTAACGAGATGATTTTGCCTAAGGCAGAGCAGATCCCATCTGACAACTACCGCAAGCAGGATACATTGAGAGCTATCGTGGCAAAGGTTGATAATGAGAACAATAATCCAAAGATTATCCTTTCTCGTACATCACCAATGTTCCTTCAGCGTTTGTTTGAGCAGGAAGTTCCTGAAATCGCTGATGGCTTGATCACAATCAAGGGAATCGCACGTATCCCTGGAGAAAGAGCTAAAGTCGCTGTTGAGAGCTACGACGAGAGAATCGATCCAGTTGGAGCATGTGTAGGTATGAAGGGTGCTCGTATCCATGGAATCGTAAGAGAATTGCGTAATGAAAATATTGATGTAATCAACTATACATCAAATGTTTCTCTATATATCCAGAGAGCTTTGAATCCAGCAAGAATCTCATCTATCAGAATTATTGAAGAGGAGAAGAAGGCTGAGGTTTATTTGGATCCTCAGGAGGTATCTTTGGCTATCGGTAAGGGAGGTATGAACATCAAACTTGCCACTCAGCTTACAGGATATCAGATTGAAGTGTTCAGAAACTCAGACAGTTATGATGACGGAGATATCTATCTTGATGAGTTTGCTGATGAGATTGATATGTGGGTTATCGATGAGTTCAAGAAGAACGGATTTGATACAGCATTAAGCGTATTGAACGTTTCAAGAGATGAACTTCTTCGCCGTACTGATCTCGAGGAAGAGACTATCGATGATGTGTTGGCAATCTTGAAATCTGAGTTTGAGGATTTCGATGAGGCTGGCGCTGACAACAATGATGAAAGTAATTCCTAACCCTGTGTTGGGAATGAGTTTCTCTGAAATATAAGATGCTTTTGGGTGCGTTCGGATTTTGCACCCAAAGGTATTTTGTTTCGGGAAAAGAAAAAACATTATGGACAAGGTGCAATTTGTGGTTGCTGTTTTTTAATTTTGTGGGAAGGGAAAAAACAGCATACTATGATGAGTTTAAGTGTGTTGTTTTTTTAAGTGTGGTAATTAAAATTTTATGTCGAGATTAGGTCAATTAGCTAAAGAATTAAATGTAGGTATCGCTACTGCTACCGAACTATTAAAAAAGAAAGGATTTGCAATCGAGGATGCAAACCCCAACTACAAATTGTCTGAAAAAGAAGAAAATATCCTTCGTCAGGAATATGACAAGGACAAGTCGTTCAAGTCTGATGCGAAAGCAGAGTTTGACGACATGAAAGATAGAAAAAAGAACAAGAAGGAGAAAGTCGTTGAGATTCCAGGATTTGGAAAGAAAGACGAGGTTGATATCAAGGTAGAGGTGCAGACTCCAAAACTTAAGGTTGTAGGCAAAATCTCTGACGCTCCAAAACCACAAACTCCAAAACCAGAAACCACAGCTCCGTCTGCTGCTCCAGTAGATGAGGCTAAACAGGATAATATGTCAAAATCACAAAACGAAACTGATGATGATGTATTCAGATTGAATCCTACCACTCAGGTCACTGGACCAACAGTGTTGGGTAAAATCGATTTGTCTTCCATCAACTCTCAAACCAGACCAAAGAAGAAAACTAAGGAAGAGAGAAAGAAAGATCATCAGAAACAGATCCAGCTACAAAAGGCTGAACAAGGCCAGGGTGGTCAGAAAAAACAAAGAAACCGTATCCAGGGTAAAGAGAAAATCGATATTTCTGAATACAAAGAAGGAAAACAGGGAGGCAAGAACGATCGTCACAAAGGTGACAGAGACAGAAATGAGAATCGTGAAGCCAACGGTGGAAACAATAAGAAGTTCAATAAGCAGAAGAATCAGAAACAGGAGATTTCTGAGGAAGATGTACAGAAGCAGATCAAGGATACTCTTGCTCGCTTGACTTCTAATAAAAATCAGAATAAGAGTGGTGCTAAGCACCGTCATGATAAACGAGAGTCTATCCGTCAGCGTGCTGAAGAGCGTGAGGCTCAAGAGCGTGAGGCACAGGGCAAACTAAAGATCACTGAGTTTGTGACTGTTAGCGACTTGGCTAAGATGATGGATGTGACAATCACTGAGGTTATCACTACTTGTATGAACTTCGGTTTGATGGTGTCTATCAACCAGCGTCTTGATGCTGATACTATCAATATCGTGGCAAGTGAGTTCGGTTTTGAAACTGAATATGTGTCTGCTGAGGTAAGTGAGGCTATCCAGGAGGAAGAGGATAAGGAAGAGGATTTGATCAACCGTCCTCCAATCGTAACTGTGATGGGTCACGTTGACCACGGTAAGACTTCATTGCTTGACTATATCCGCCAGACTAACGTGATCGCCGGTGAGGCAGGAGGTATCACTCAGCATATCGGTGCATACAATGTCACATTGAAGAACGGACAGCATATCACTTTCTTGGATACTCCAGGTCATGAGGCATTTACTGCCATGCGTGCCCGTGGTGCCAAGGTGACAGATATCGCGATCATCATCGTCGCTGCTGATGATGATGTGATGCCGCAGACAAAAGAGGCTATCAACCATGCAAGTATCGCTGGCGTACCTATCGTGTTTGCAATCAATAAGATAGATAAGCCTACTGCTAACCCAGATAAAATCAAGGAGTCGTTGGCACAGATGAACTACTTGGTAGAAGAGTGGGGTGGTAAGTATCAGTCACAGGATATCGCTGCTAAAAAGGGTATCGGTGTAGACGAGTTGATGGATAAGGTGCTTCTTGAGGCAGAAATGCTTGATTTGAAGGCTAATCCTAATCGTAAGGCAAGTGGTTCTGTAATTGAGAGCCAGTTGGATAAGGGACGTGGTTATGTGGCTACAGTGCTTGTAAGCAACGGTACTTTGAAGATCGGAGACGTTGTTATCGCAGGAACTCACTATGGTAAGGTTAAGGCTATGTTCAATGAGCGTAACCAACGTATCACAGAGGCAGGTCCTTCTGAGCCAGCTTTGATCCTTGGTCTTGACGGTGCTCCTCAGGCAGGTGATAATTTTAACGTACTTGGTACAGAGCAGGAGGCTCGTGAGATAGCAAACAAGCGTGAACAGCTTCAGCGTGAGCAAGGTTTGCGTGCTGGTAACGGAATCATTACTCTTGATGAGATTGCACGTCGTCGTGCTCTTGGAAACTTCCAGGAGATGAATATCATCGTCAAGGGAGACGTGGATGGATCTGTGGAGGCATTGTCAGACTCTTTGCAGAACTGTTCTACAGAGCAATTCCAGATCAATGTTATCCACAAAGCTGTGGGTCAGATCTCAGAAACAGATGTTATGTTGGCATCCGC
>CAMJFV010000019.1 GCA_946405045.1 uncultured Bacteroidales bacterium
CTTGGTATAAATAAGCAATTTGCGTTGTATCTTTCATAAACATATCCAAGATTTGCACTCAATTTATCGTTAAGAAGCTTATTGTAGATTTCGTTTTCGGTAAATTCCTTATCCATAAACGCAAGGGTGATGAATAATCCTGTATCACAAAGATACTGTCAATTTCCACCAAATTTATTTTGGTGTTTTTGTCAATTTCCACCAAATTTTTTCGGTCAGTTTTGTCAATTTCCACCAAATTTTGGTTAGGAGAGCCGATGCGGACCTTCCTCAAATAGATGTCTTTCCTGTCACCTGCGTTCTGATTTCCCACAGCCTTTTATATGGCTGCACACCCTGTTGTGCCATTCTGCGTATACGGTCGAGCTCGGCTACACAGATATTTTCCACCTCCTGTCTGATGTTCTCACGGTTGTTTTGCAGATATTCACGCATTCGTGCGTCACGGATCTCTATCACACGGTTGAGCATGTTGTCTTTCTCCAGGAATTTAGGAAAGACTTTCTTCATCTCTTTCGACGGTTTCTTCACCTTGCTGATCAGTGTCGTGACGGATTTGTATTTGTTGTGGTCAAAACCATACGATGCGATGTCGTTGCGGTCGAACCAGTGGCGAACCATCGCGTCTACAAGGGATCTTGTATCTGTATATTTGCTGTGGTCGAAACCGATTTCATTTGCGTAGACGCGAAGATTTGCGTCTACAACCTCGTCGTCAAAATCATAAAACTCAGGCAGTTCGAGATAGTGGTTTGCCTCTTCTTCACATGCGTCGACGTCGATATCGATGTTTGCCGCAAACACTCGGTCGTTGTTGTCGGAACCGTTATTGTCGCAAACCAATCCTGCGAACCATCCCTGTTTTGCTTGTGAGAATCGTTCAGGCGGGATCATGTAGTCCATTTGGTACGACACGGAAGATCCATCCTTTTTAGTGGAGACGGGAGTCTTTTTCTGTCTGTTTTTTCCTATACGTTTTGAAATCTTTTCCGCCGTCTCATCAAAACATTGTCCGACGAAGAAATTGCCGACTGTCTGAATGATCTTGTTGGCGTTCGACTCTTTATAGTCCGCTCTCAACTGGGAGAAATCCTGGAATCCCAGTAGTATTGCCACTTCGTTGGAACGGGCTGTGGCGATCAGATTATCCAGTCCATACACAAACATGGTCGGAAGCTCGTCGATGATGATCGCACTTTTATGTTTTCCTTTCTGGTTTGCCAGTTTCAGTATACGTGCTGTGTATACGCCAAGAGCTGTGCTGTATGTGTTGGCATTCTGTGGATCATTGCCGAAACAAAGCAGTTTTGGTTCAAGCGGATTATTGATGTCAAGATCAATATCGTCGCCGCTCATCGCCCAATAGAGGTAGGGTGATGTGAGTCTGCCTAGCGGAATCTGTACCGACGCGATCTGTCCTTGAATCTGTTCGGTGGCACCTGCCGACCATGCGTTGAGATATGGGGCGAGGGTGACGGAGAGGTCGGTATAGCTTGAGAGAATTGGAATCACCTGGTCCATCGGCTGTGAGATGAAGTCGATGACGTGTGGGAAAGTGCAGTATTTGCCATTTTCATAAAGACGTAGAAACCAGATACATGCTCCAAGATAGTTGATAGCCGACTCCACAAAGAAATCGCCTTGCTTGTCTGCCCAAGTGCGGGCAAGATTATAACATATCACTTGTGCGATCTCGTCGGCATGAGTCTTCGTCTCCAAAAGATTAGCTTTGAGAGGGTTGCATCGAAGGGAGACGCGGGGTTCGTTGAAGTCAATCATGCCATATTTCGGCTCCACACCATTGTAGATCTCTTTCCAGCGATGCTTGTTCCACATGAAGTTGGAGTAGGCGATCTCCGACAGATCAGGAATTTTGAAATCGTATAGGTACATCGCGTAACCTTTTGCCAGAGCCTGACGGATATAGTTGTTGATGATCGTGTAGGATTTTCCTGAACCGGGTGAACCTACCACCATCGTCGCACGGAATGGGGCTTCAAGGTTGATCCATCCGTGATGCTCCTTGCCCTGACGGTAGTATTTGGTAGGGAAATTGATGGTATATTCATCCGTGGAAAAATTCTCATTCTGTGGAAAATCAGACTGTTCTTTCAGGTTGAACGGGTCATCGTTCGGCAGATTTTGTTTTGGAGTTGCCTTAAACAACAACACTCCGATTATCAATGCGACAAAACATCCTAACAGTAGAAAAAGATACATATTTACAAATTGTATACGGCTAATAATTATTCGGTCGCAAAAGTAATCTTTTTTACAATCCTTCTCAAACAAAATGTAGAAAAGTAATTTCCGTTGCAGATTCTACGGAAGAAAATTATACTTTTGCATCGTAAAAAATTTGAAAGAAAAATGAGCAAAATCAGTTGGCCTGAATTCATTATTGTTTGGCTCGCCGTATGCGTCATTATTGATATAGTCTTCCTGTATCTCAACAGAACAAATGGAAACAGCAGTATTTCCGTGGCAGAGGAGAGAAAAGCAAAAATCAAACAACTTAACACTCCGTATAGGGATGATGTCGCTTATGAGACACCGCTCCGTCGCGCGTCAATGAGAAAGGTTGAGGCGTTGGTTCCGATGGAGGAGACGTTGCCGAATGAATCTTCTGTGGAGTGTGAGGAAGAGGATCAGGAGGAGTTGACGGAACTCCAGAAGGAGACTTCGGATATTGTAAAAATGTTGTTTGGCTGAGGTAAAAGGGAAGATTTTATGAGCAGAAAGACACTTACAATTCATCTGTATTGCCTGTTCCTATTCATTGGAGGATGCGGTATATTCTGGCTGTTTGGCGGAGGAGACGGAGAGAAAACCGGTCTGGAGGATAACAAAACGGACTGTACGGCACAGCAGACAACTGATAATATTGCCACGACGTGGAAGGAGCAGAGTGACGCATCCACAGATGATGACGATGCTGATGCAGAACCGTCGTCTACAATTCCGTCTACTTCACAAGAATCTCCAGAAAAGACCGTTTGTGAGAATAAGGGAAAGGCAGTCACAAAGACAGATTCAGAGTGGTCGGCATCAATTGATAAAGAATCAACGACATTGTCTGAAGCTAAAACCGATGCCCAGGATGCAGGTTTTCACCAGTTGGGAGAGAACGACAATGCAATACGCGTCAAAATGATAAATGCTGTCATACACGAGAAGCATAAGAGTATCAGTACAGAGAGTCCGATAAAATTGAGATTATTGGACGACGTCGCTGTGGATGGAGTGAGCATACCAAAAAACACGGTTGTGTATGCGAAGATGAGAATAGGTACCGACAGAATATATCTGAAGACAGAGACAATCACATTTAAGAAGACGGATTATCCTTTCAATGGTGATATCTATGAGCCAGATGGCCAGGAAGGCTTGAGTATGACGGATAAGAAGATGGCACTTCCTGCAGGATATAAAGTGATGATTAAACAGAAATAAAGGAAATATTTGGAAGAAAGTGAAATAAATAATAATTAAAAAGAAGAATATGAAAAAATATCTATTATCCGCTGCGACGTTTATGTTTGCGTTAGTAGCAAGTGGCGTGACGTATATGACTGTGAAAATGAGTGATGGTCAGGTTGTGAAGTTTGATGTGGATGATGTGGCTGAACTTAATTTTGTCTTGCTTGACACTATGAAATCTAACGTACAAGGAGTTAGTGTCAGTGGAGATATAAATGGTTATACCTATGTTGATTTAGGGTTGGAAAGTAAATTGTTGTGGGCCACATATAATGTCGGTGCAACAAAGCCTACCGAATATGGAAATTATTATGCATGGTCGGAAACAGAGCCAAAGAGTGTTTACTATTTTGACAATTTGAGTTATTATGATAACGAAACATATCAATTTACTAAGTATTGTACAGGTTCTGCATACGGTAGATTGGATAACAAAGAGATACTAGAGAGCATGGATGATGCAGCATACGTAAATTGGGGGAAAAATAGATGGCGTATGCCTTCTGCTTCAGAACAAAAGGAATTAATAAATGGCTGTACGTGGGAATGGGTATCTGATTTTAATGGTAGTGGCATTGCCGGTCGTTTGGGAACATCGAAATACAATGGAAATACGATCTTTTTCCCTGCTGCAGGTGCTTATGATGGGACATCGGCAAGCATGCAGGACCAATATGGCTTTTATTGGTCATATAATTTATATGATACCAATTGTATGACATCTCTGCTTTTTTCGTTTACAAGTGAAAATATTTGGGCATTCCAGAATAGATATCGTGCAACCGGTTATTCTGTCCGTGCTGTAGCGAAATAAGATGATTTCTTAATTCAACAAAAACGGCTGACATTCATCGTGCCAGCCGTTTTTATTTATAAATAGTTAATAAATCATACCTACGAGCCAGATGGGAAGTTTCTTACCGATTGGAAACTCCATTGAGTCTGCAAGAATGTAGGAATTTGGGATGTCCGCAATTTGGTTGAAGGATTTTCCTTCACCACCGACTTCAAACAGAATCTTTCCGTCTACTTTAAAATCACCTGTGATATTGCCATATTCAACATTGTGATTCACTCTGAGTTGATTCACAACAAAACACTCTCTTAATGTCCCGATAGGACAATTTAATCCCATAGAATTAAGCATGTTAGGATTGTGGATATATATCTTGTCCGGCTTTTGCATTTTTGTGACAGACTTGTTGTCGGTATATAGAAGATGAATCAGTTCTGTCTTTTCCATATAGTTCAAATAGCTAAGCACGGTCGCTTTGTTTATTTCAAGATATGAAGCCAGTTTGGCGATGTTCACCTCGTATGGGACATTGCCAGCCAAGAAGAGCATCATCGCTTTGATTTTTCTTATATATGCAGCGTCGACCTGACAGAATTGAATCAGTTCCTGTTCGATTATGAAGCTGATCACGTTTTCGATCCTACTATAATATTCGGTCTCGTTTCCGTCATAGAAAGGATAGTAGCCAACTCTCAAATACTCTTCAAACATTTGTTGTGGGCGACAGACAGAATTTATTTTATTGCATATATCATCTGCGTTGCTGAGCACTTCATCCAATGTGTAAATAGGGAACTCTATGCCTTTGTAGAAATGAAGGAATTCACGGAAAGATAGACCTTCCATCGTGTATGAAAGAACTCTACGCGACAAATCTGCGTCAGCATTCAAGATCTGAATGAGAGAAGATCCAGTAAATGTGATTTTCATATCAGGATAGAGGTCGATGATTTCCTTGATTTCCTGACTCCAAGTAGGATATTTGTGAACCTCATCCAAAAACAGATGTTTGCCACCCATAAGGTGAAACTTTTCTGCAAGGTCGAGAAGTGAGTGGGCGGAAAAATAGATGCTATCCATCACGCAATACAAAGCTTCACCTGGATTCTCACCGTAAGTTTTGCGAATATATTGTCGCATCAGAGTGGTTTTACCCACTCCTCGAGAGCCTTTGATAGCAACTAACTGTTTCGTCCAATTTATCTTGTTTATCATATCGCGGATAATGTCCATTTTTGTTTGCGATATGAACATTTTATGTTTTTTGAAAAGAGTTTCCATAAGTCATCAGTTTTGTCGCAAATGTACAATCGTTTACTCTAATAACCAAAAAACAGCAAAAAAAGGTTACTGCACTAAACGATTTTAGCCCAAAATCGTTTAGTGCAGTAACCGATATGTAAAAAATGACGTTTTATTTGATAAATCACGAAGGATTATTCTTCGTCAGCAGGAATAGGAGTATGTTTGCTGTATTCCTCGCAATATTCCTTTGACGCGTAATTATCAAGTGTTGTGCAGACAGTAGATGAGAAATCAATCGCACATTTCACCACCTGATCCCACTTCTCTTCGCTGATTCCGTTTTTCAACTCATCGTATGTGACTCCGGCTACAAGCAGACCGTACACTACTCCCGCATTGAAGTTGTCGCCGGCGCCTACTGTGCTCACCACCTCGATCTTCTTGGCATCGTAATGTTTCTTGAATCCTTTGCTATACACGGTCACTCCGTTGGCTCCCTGTGTGTAGATGAAATTCTTGCTGTAGAATTCGATATGCTCTTTATATGTCAGATCAGAGTCGTTTTCTGAGAAGATATTGTCAAAATCCTCGTCGCTTCCCTTCACGATATTAGCGTAATCAAAATTGTCGAGAATGTTTGGCATCAAGAATCTCACCTGACTTTTGCGGTTTTTGCGGAAATTGACGTCGTAGTAGATGATGGCTTTCTTATGTTTAGCCTCATCAAGCAGATATGTGAGGTTTTCTCTTAACGCGTCGTTGATTGAGAAAAAAGATCCGATCACGATGATGTCGTTCTCCTCAATTTTTGGCATCACATAGTCGAGTTTCTGTGCTGAGTCATTCTTGTAGAACAGGTAGTCAGCGTTCATGTTCTCATCAAGAAACGCAAGCGACAATGCTGTCTTTCCACCGTCGTAATCATACACATTATCAGCCTTCACATTGTTTTCTGCCAGGAACGCTCTTATTTTATCTCCTAGACGGTCGCGTCCCACTTCACTTATAAATTCTGTGTTTACGCCAAGACGTCCGAGTGTGATCATTGAGTTGAATGTTGATCCACCTGGCTTTGCGGCAGTGGGTTGCTCATTCTTGAAAATGATGTCTAAAATTGTTTCACCTATGCCAATAACTTTCCTCATATCAATTCGTTTTAATATATTATAGTTTTGCACTTCTGTTTGCCAACAATGCGTCCAAAATCACCATTGCCGACATTGCCTCTACGATAGGCACTGCGCGTGGCAACACACATGGATCGTGACGTCCTCTGGCTTTGATGATGGCATCATTACCTGCCTTGTCTACTGTGTTTTGCTCGAAAAGCAGAGTAGGGATTGGTTTGAATGCCGCTCTGAAATAGATATCCTCACCGTTGGAGATGCCACCCTGGATACCACCTGAGTGGTTGGTTGTGGTGCGGATCTTGCCGTCTATATTGGCGAATCTGTCGTTCATCTGTGAACCTCTTCCGCCTACACCTTCGAATCCCATTCCATACTCAAAACCTTTGCAGGCGTTGATGCTCAGGATTGCCGCTCCAAGACGGGCATGAAGTTTTCCGAATGCAGGATCTCCCAAACCAACGGGTACGCCCTTGATGACGCATGTGATCACTCCACCGATAGTGTCGCCCTCAGCCTTCACCGATTTGATCAGTTCGATCATCTGTTCAGCTTTTTCAGCGTCGGGACAACGGACAATATTGCTTTCGATTTTGTTCAGATCGTATTTCGTATAGTCAGAATCGAGTTTGATATCGCCAGCCTGTGATGTGTAGGCATAAATCTGAATGCCAAAATGTTTCAGCGCAAGTTTGGCGAACGCACCTCCCACCACACGTGAGATTGTCTCGCGAGCGGATGATCTTCCGCCTCCACGATGGTCGCGTATGCCGTATTTGGTCTGGTATGTATAATCAGCGTGCGACGGACGATAAAGATTCTTCATCTCCTCATAATCAGACGAGTGTTGGTTTTCATTGCGTACCTCAAAAGCGATGGGTGTGCCGGTCGACACTCCTTCGTAGACACCGGAAAGAATCTCTACCTTATCACCTTCGGCGCGAGCGGTAGTGATGGCACTCTGTCCGGGGCGACGACGGTCTAATTCAGCCTGTATGAAATTGACGTCTATCTCCACACCTGCGGGAAAACCATCCAAAATGCCGCCTACAGCAGCACCGTGGCTCTCTCCATATGTGGTAAGACGGAATATTTCTCCTATTGTGTTCATTGTCATTGTATTTTCTGGTGTCCGTTTTATATATGCACGTCCGTGCGTCTCTACGTGGGTGATTATTTACCGCAGTTGCAGCCGTTTTCTCCATCGCTGTTGCATCCGCCACAGCCGCCTTCGCTGCCACAACCTCCGTTGCAACCTCCGCCGCCGCATCCGCCACAACCGTGGTGACCCTTCACAAGCTCTATCTCAAACGGTGTGGCTGGTCGTGCCTCCATCACTTCTCCTACGAAATGAAGACGCTCGCCTGCAAGAGGATGGTTGAAATCCATTTTGACGTTGGTGTCTGTCACATCAACGATTTTGCCGTTCATTCTGTGACCCTCTGCCGACATCATAGGAAGGATATTTCCTACGTAAAGAATATTCTCGTCAATCTCTCCTTTTTCATTCTTGAAGATTGCCTTGTCAAGTTCGACGCAAAGGTCCTCGACGTAGTCTCCATACGCATCTTCTGTGTTGATGTAGAAGTCGAAAGATCCGCCTTGCTCTTTGCCGTACAATGCCTCCTCAAATTTAGAAAGCACCATGCCAAGACCAGTTGTGAATCTGAAAAGTTGGTCGTCTGGAGTCTCTTCAATCATCACCTCCTCACCGTCGTTTCCAACGTAAAGTTTGTATTTTAGTTGAACGAAAATATTATCTTTGCTAATTGCCATAATGGTTTAATTTATTGTTATTTAGTTGATTTGCGGACATCAACGATTGTTCCGACGAAATGTAGACGTTCACCTGCAAGAAGGTGGTTGAAGTCGAGAGTCACCTCGTCTTCAGTCATATCAATAATGACGGCGTCACGTTTCTGACCGTCTTCCATACTCATTGTGATAAGGTTGTCGACGTAGATTTCCTCTTCGTCGATCTCACCGTCGACAAGGAACGTCGATTTTGGTACTGTCACCACTTTATCGTCGTCGTATTCGCCGTAAGCGTCCTGACATTCGATGTAGAAATCGAACGAATCGCCGACAGACTTGCCCATCAGGTTTTCCTCAAATTTTTCCAATTCAGTGCCAGCTCCGCAAGTGAATTTATATGGTTGGTTCTTCTTTGTCTGCTCCATCAACTCTTCTTTTTCCCCCTCGTCTCCACAAAAGAGCTGATAGCTGACAGATACGACTGTGTTCTTTGATACCTTCATCTAATTTAGATTTTCGTTATTTGTTCGCAAAGATAGTTAATTTTTATTCTCTTCCGTACCTTCCAAACCAAGAATGGATTCGAATTCTGCATCTTTCTCACTGAAAAACTTTTGGCGACGTTTTTCCCATTGGTCTTTAGCCAGTTGCTGCATATCAATCTGAGTGTCGCTTTCGTCTGTGATCTCAAGGCCGAGGATGGTCTCAATCACGTCTTCCATAGTGACGATTCCTTCCAGTCCGCCATACTCGTCTATCACCATCGCCATATGTTCTTTGCGTGCGATCATTGTGTCGTAGAAAGAGAGGATGGATGTATGTTCGTAGCAGCAGGTGATGGAGCGACGGATCTGCTTCAACTGCATGTTTTTCTTGTCGTTGGCAAGGTGGTAGAGCACGTCACTTTTCAGCACAAAACCTGTGATGGAATCGAGAGAATCCGAATAGATAGGGATACGTGAGTAACGTTTGAAGTCTTTTGTCTTGAAAAACTCTTTGAGTGTCATGTCTTCCTGCACCGCCCACACCACTGTACGTGGAGTCATGATGTTTCTGATCTTGATCTGACGGAGTTTGATGAGGTTGGTGATGATTTTGCTCTCACTTGTGGCAAACACACCCTCTTTTTCTCCAATAGACGTCAGCACTGCGATCTCCTCACGGCTGACAGTCTGAGACTCTTTCTTGGAAAACAGCAATGTAAGTTTCTCAGTGATAATCACTAAAGGGAAGGCGATGTAGTATAGAAACTGTGTGAAATATGCCACTGGGACACAAAGATTTCGCCAGTAGTTGGCTCCGATGGATTTGGGAATGATTTCAGAAAAAATCAGAATCGTCACGGTCAAGCCGGCAGATACATATCCGAACCATTCGCTTCCAAGCACCTCCTGCACCTGCATACCCACGGCAGACGCGCCCAAAGTGTTGGCGATAGTGTTGACGGAGAGGATAGCGGAAATAGGTCGGCCCATATTGTCTTTCAGACTTTTCAATAGTTTGCCTCCTTTGCTTTTTGTAGCCAAAGTCTCCGCATAAGGAATGGATGTGGAGAACATCACTGATTCAGATATTGAACAAAGGAATGAGACGAATACCGTCAGAAAGAGATATAGTATCAGTAAATACATGCTGTTCTGTAAAGTTTATCAATTTTAGATGGACTTATACTTGTGGCTCAAAACCTTTGAGTGGCAGCCCATAAGGATAAGTGACAAAATATATGTGCAAAAATACAAAAATGTACGGAACATTATTAAAAAATGCACTTATATACCTATTATCATTTAATAAATGTGATGTAGAAATTTGTATGCAGGGATATCACAGAGTGAAGTGTGTCATCATATAGTGCACAATGACACATATGCTTGAGACGCATTGTTATAAATTAGTATGTAAGATGATTTTTCTCTGTTTTCGGAGAGCAATTACGGACATACCGTAATGCTCTTCAAAAACGCGTGTTTTTCTATTATACCCTATTACAAAATCAATGGTATTAAAAGGTTGAAAGGTTGTCTTTGTTTTTCCGGGGTGCAAATTTCTCTTTTTTTTACTTTTTATCCAAAAATAAAAACATTTTTAACAACATAGTTTTTTAATATGATTTTGAGACGATTGTTTAGATTTTATGAGATTTTTGGCATTTGTATTTTCCTTGTTGAAACATATAATTTTAGGGTAGTGATTTTGATTCAGATAAGAAATTGTCTGATTTTGGTATGTTTTTTAGTAGAAGAAGACTGAAAAACGAGTCATTCATAAATAAGAAAATTCTAAATATTGCTAAGAAATTCTCTGTTGACCCATCTAAAAATCCTATAAATCAGTAGATTTTTCAAAAAAAATTTTATAAGTGGCTGTTTTTTTGTTTATTTTGCATTAAAATGAAAGATTCTGTTGCTAAATATAAAATATTTAATTCCAAACTTACCACCATTGTCAGTATTTCAATGGTGCTGTTTTTGATTGGAATCGTTGTGTTAGGCTTAAAGATTGGTGACACTCTTTCAGCCTATGTAAGAGAGAATTACACTATTTCCATAGAAATCAAAGACGACGCGGAAGAGAAGGATATCACTACGCTTGATGAGATTCTTCGTGGGCAGTCGTATGCAAAAAAAGTTGCGTTTATCAGCAAGGAACAGGCTATCAAGGATTTGGCACAGGAGATGGGAGAGGATCCCGTCGCCTTTCTTGGTTACAATCCATTGAGTGCGTCATTTGTGGTGAATCTGAAATCTGAGTACACGGATAATGATAAGATAGAAGAGGTGGTGAAGACAATCAAGGAGTACAGAATAGTCGAGAATGTCTTCTATCAGAAACAGTTTATCAACGAGGTCAACCACAATATCCATAAAGTGTCGTTGCTCTTCCTGATTGTGGCTGGATTATTGTTCTTCATATCATTCGTGCTTATCAACAATACATTGCGTCTACTCATATATTCAGATAGATTCCTGATCAACACCATGAAGCTTGTAGGTGCGACGAGAAGTTTCATCCGTCGCCCATATTTAAAAAAGGGGGTGATGATTGGAATCATCGCAGCATTGTTGGCGATAGGATATCTTGCATTGTTCGGTTACGTCATGCGTGACCAGTTGAAACTGTTTGTGGATTACTCAGACCATTCGATCTATTATGTGGTAGCGGGATCGATAATAGTATCGGGTATAGTGATCTCATGGTTGTCGACCTATTTTGCCGTCAACAAGTTTTTGAGCAGAGAAGAAAAAGAGTTGTATTACATTTAAATATATATAATAATGAAAGCGGGTAAAGGATATGCACTTCCTAAGAAGAACCTTTTGCTTCTGGCAGTAGGATTCGTGATTATTCTTTTTGGATTTATTCTTATGATTGGAGGAGGATCTGAGGGTACAGAATTTAATCCGGAGATTTTTAGTGCACAAAGAGTGACTGTGGGTCCAATGATTGCGTTGTTTGGTTTTGTGTTTGAGATTTTTGCTATTCTTTGGGTTCGTGATGAGGACAACAGTTCATCTACCGGTCTGACTCTTCGTGATGAGGACAACTCGGTATCAGTATCAGAATAAGCAAATCTTATAGAAAACAAATAAATAGAAGAACAAAAATGACTACTATTCAAGCTATAATAATAGCTATTGTGGAGGGCCTTACAGAGTTCCTTCCAGTATCGTCTACAGGACATATGATTATCACAGAAAACTTGCTTGGCATGGATTTGAGTGAAGCTAATCCGGAGAGTGAGTTCATAAAGGCATTTACTGTTATCATTCAGTTTGGAGCGATCCTTTCTGTGGTTTGTTTGTATTGGAAACGTTTCTTTGTGCTCAACAATGAGCCAATGGAGGGAGGCGACTCTGCTCCAGCTTGGAAGAAACTGATACATAAGTTTGATTTCTATTGGAAACTGCTTATCGCATTCTTGCCAGCGGCAGTGCTTGGATTGGTTTTCAGCGACAAAATTGACGAGTTTTTGGGCGACGTACGTGTTGTGGCTGTGATGTTGCTTATCGGTGGAATATTCATGTTGTTCTGCGACAAGATATTCAACCATGGTAGTGAGTCTGTCAAAGTAGACGAGCCAAGAGCGTTGAAGATTGGTTTCTTCCAGTGTATAGCGATGATACCAGGAGTGAGCCGTTCGATGGCTACAATCGTTGGAGGTATGCAACAGGGACTTACACGTCAGCGTGCAGCAGAATTCTCTTTCTTCCTTGCTGTGCCAACAATGTTTGCGGCTACAGCATATAAGATGTTGAAGTTATTCCTTAGTGGAGGAACAGAGATGCTCACAAGTCATCTTGGAGTGTTGATTGTAGGTAATGTGGTCGCATTCCTTGTCGCTCTTGCCGCAATCAAAGGATTTATATCGTTCTTGACTAAGTATGGATTCAAGGCATTTGGATGGTATAGAATAATAGTTGGCGCTATCATTCTTATACTTCCATATTTGGGTGTCTCTCTTCAGATGGTTGATTGATGGAGCAGAAATTGGTTCTGGATCTTGCGGAAGGACAGGTGTTCCGCTTCAACAAACCGCTTCATTGGTCGTCGTTTAATCTTGTCAGCAAAGTGCGTACCATGATAAGGTATGCGTCCGGTTTGAAGAAGATTAAGATCGGACATGCTGGCACACTTGATCCGTTGGCGACGGGAGTACTTATCGTCTGCACAGGCAAGAAGACTAAAGAGATTGACAATTTCCAGTACCAGACTAAAGAATATGTAGCTGAGCTGGCTCTTGGAGCCACTACGCCATCTTTTGATTTGGAGACGGACGTCGACGCCACTTATCCTACAGAGCATATCACTCGTGAGCTTGTGGAGGAGACGTTAAAGCAGTTTTTAGGTGAGATTCAGCAGGTGCCTCCTGCATTCTCAGCTGTGAAGATCAACGGTAAGAGAGCCTACGAGTATGCGCGTAAGGGTCAGGAAGTGGAGATCAAGCCTAAAACGTTGGTGATTGATGAGATAGAGTTGATGGAATATTCCCAGACGGCGATCAAGATAAGAGTGGTGTGCAGCAAGGGAACATACATACGTGGATTGGCAAGAGACATTGGTGAAGCACTGAAGAGTGGAGCTCACCTCACGTCGCTCGTCCGCACAAGAATTGGAGAGACAAAGTTGGAAGACTGCCTCACAATCGAACAGTTCCAGTCTTTGCTCGACAACGATCCGACAATAAAAATGCCAGAAGGAGCATCATTGTAGGGACTCGTAGAGACGCACGGACGTGTGTCATGAAATATGGCATGTATGTTGTAATTGAATTAGACGTGCGTGTCCGAAATTTTAGAAATTCATTAAAAAGAAAAAATATGAAGCTTTCAAAGTTTAAATTCAATCTCCCTGACGAGAGCATTGCACAGTATCCGTCTGAACATCGTGACGAGTGCAAGTTATTGGTATTGCACAAGAAGACGGGAGAGATTGAGCACAAGATATTCAAGGATATTCTTGAGTATTTCGACGAAGAGGATGTTTTTATTCTTAATGATACTAAGGTCTTTCCTGCAATTTTGGAGGGAAACAAGGAGAAAACAAATGCCAATATCGAAGTCACACTGTTGAGAGAACTTAACAGTGAGTTGAGATTTTGGGATGTGCTTGTAGAGCCAGCCCGCAAGATTCGTATTGGCAACAAACTATATTTTGGTGAGGACGATTCGCTTGTAGCTGAGGTTATCGACAATACAACTTCAAGAGGACGTACTTTGAGATATCTGTTCGACGGTACACAGGAGGAGTTTAAGGATCTTTTGATGAAGCTTGGCCGCACACCGTTGCCAGAATATATTACACGTCCGGTTGAGCCAGAGGATGCAGAGCGTTACCAGACAATCTACGCAGAGAAAGAGGGTGCGGTGATGGCGCCAGCTGCAGGAATGCACTTCTCACGTGAGTTGATGAAGAGATTGGAGATCAAGGGATGTGAGTTTGCAAAAATCACTCTTCACGCAGGTCTTGGTAATTTCCGTGACATAGATGTTGAGGATTTGACAAAGCATAAGACTGATTCAGAGCAGATTGAGGTGAATGAGGAGAACGCCAACATTATCAATGCCGCTACAAGAAAGCATAGAAATATTTGTGCGGTCGGCACAACAGTGTTGAAGGCGATCGAGACATCAGTCAGCACAGACGGAATGATCAAACCGTTCGAGGGATGGACCAACAAGTTCATCTTCCCTCCATACAATTTCAGTGTGGCAAACAGATGCATCACAAACTTCCATTTGCCATACTCGACAATGCTTATGATGGTGACTGCGTTTGGCGGTTACGATCATGTGATGAAGGCATACGACGTCGCAATCAAGGAAGGCTATAAGTTTGGAGCTTACGGCGACGCGATGATGATTATGGAATAATTAGATGAAATTAAAAATTAAGAGTTAAGAGTGAAGAATTGAGGTTCTTCACTCTTTTTTGCATTTTTATGGATTCTGTTTTTCTCAATTATGTTATCAGTTTATCAATGTTGAGACTTCGGATTATGGTCTGATTTGGTCTTAAAGAAACTCTATTTTTCCAATATATTCCGTATGGATTTAACCTTGGTAGGAATCAAGAGAAAAAACGAAAAAAATCCGTTAAAATTAGTTAATTTTTATGCAGATTTTTTTTCGTTTAGTGAATAAAAAATAGTATTTTTGTTGGCATACTAACGAAATTTCAAAATTATGTCAGCAAATAAGAAAATAAAGAGAGCTCTTATTTCCGTT
>CAMJFV010000020.1 GCA_946405045.1 uncultured Bacteroidales bacterium
CGTGTTGATATCTTCGTGACGGAAGTAACCCGTGAGGAACTGCAAGGTGCTCGTATTGTGAATAACTCACAACGTGACGGCATCATTACTCCATTCAGATCCGATGTATTTGATACACCGCTGACACTGCCGTTGTCTGCATACAGACTCGTACTAAAACCGCTCAACTATTACGAGTTCATTCAGCTCGGTTCTTCTCCGGCATCTGGAAGTCGTGTGGATGCTGATAAGAAGCAATGGAGTATCATCTATGATCACATCTCCAATGTTTCTATCGGAGAATTCAAAGACTTCGAAGACTTCATGAAGTGCACCAAGTATATGGACCGTGAGCTTCTGATGTGGGGTGTGCTCATTGCATCTTCTGAAGAGGAAGAGACCATCACAATCCGTTGTGGTAACCCGAAGTGCAAGAAGCAGCACCAGATCAAATATAATCCGCGTATGCTGATCCATGTCAACGATGAGTTGATTGGTAAGTATGAGTGGGAAACCACAGGTGCTGTTGCACCAGGTGCTGCAGCAATCGAGCACTTCAACAAGATCAATTCCAAGATCCGTCGTTACAAGCTTCCGAACACCGGATACATTGTTGAAATTGATGACCGTCCGTCGGCATATGATTTCATCAACAGACGTTATCCGTTGATGGATAAGCTTCGTGAGAGATTCCTCCCGGATCGCGATATGTTCAATTCCGAGGAAGAAGCTGATGAGGCACTGAACAACAATCCGGAATATTCCTATCTGCTTGCACATGCGATGTTCGTTACCGCAATCTCCAAGATTGTCGATGGTACTGAATACCGTTATGACAACTGGGATGATATCGAAAGAATCATCACAACCTCTCTTGATATGAGAGACGCGGCAATCCTTCTCCAGCTTGTTAACAAGCTTGCTGCTGAGAATGTTTCTCCGATGGACTTCTATCTGGAGAACTTTAAGTGTGATGCTTGTGGACGTGAGGAAAAGCGTATTCCGATTCCGGATATTGGAAATACCCTGATTTTCCAGCTTTCTCGGAGGCTGTCATCTACCGAAATAAACTTGACAGAGATGGAGTCGATTTGATCGAATTGGGAGACCTCTTCAACAGATGTCTCCCGATCGATATGCTCTTACGAATGCCTCGTAAATTCGTAAACCGTCTTCGAGAGATTCGGAAGCTTCAGAAGAAGCAAGAACATCAGCGACAAGAACAACAATTGGCTGCTGCAAATAATATCGGAATTTCAAATCCGATTGCGCATGCACGCCAAACATTTGATAGCACGGCAATTGATGAGATGGTTGATGAACTTTCTTAATGGGTAATCCAATTTTGAAAGGAAAAAACAAATATGATACAATCATCTTCAATCTCCATTCAACCGGGTTTCCGATTGAATGATTTCATCTTCGGTTATATACAGAGAAACGGTTTTCCTTACGTGGTGGACAATTACTGTCCACTACGTGAGGCATATTATAATGAGAAAGCACATAACGGGCAACAAGAAAACGATACGGAAGGAGCATCCCCTGATGTTTAATGTACCCCAGACCATGATTAACGAGATCATGGGAACAAGATCGAAGATTCATCACACGCTGATTATGACATGTGATATTTATCTCAATGCATGCACACTGATCAATGGAAAACACAGTGTGTTATCTAGAGATGATTATAGTCAATACTATAAAAATTTCACATGGGACATTGCGGTTGAATCCTCTCCGCTCGAGGCATTTATTCCAACCGACAAGTCTATATTAATCCGATATGATCTTCTGGAAAACATGGATGAAGAAAACAAACGTTCACGTGAATTCATCATCAATCGTGAGCTCCCTGAATATGAGAGACTTGCAAAACGCATCACCATTGACGAACTCAAGAACACATTGAATCCGACACACAAGGTTTTGATTGCTCTTGAACGAGGCAAGGTAACACTTGATGATGTGATCGATGATATCTTCATCTATCTCTGCGTGTTCAAATACATCGATGAGATCAACACTGCCCGAATCCAAATGTTCTCCAACATGTCTCCTGTCATCGAGTATGTTGTTGAAAACATTGGATACAATGATCTCAAGAATTATTTGAAGCGCGATAAGGTGGACCCCGAAAAGCTCGAGAAGCATGACGATAATGTGTTCTTTGAGCAGGACTACAAAATGGTCTGTAAGTTCTATGAGAACGAAGCACCCGTCAAGTTCGATGTAGACAATCTGATCGAACGTTTGATCACGAATATTGTTTTAAAATCTGATATATACATCATTTTGGCGATATACCTCGCTGCATCCTTTGCAATCTCCGATTTCAAACGCGGAACGGATTCTCCATGTGTAAAGTATGTATCTGATGTACTATCAATTATCTGAATATTCGTGAAAGGTGGTACAACATATGCCCAGACAAATCATGAACAATGCCGCTGATATTGAACGGCGCTGTGCGGAAGTAAACCCATTGTCTTTGACTGGTATGTCCGCACTTGGATTCCCGGAAAAGATATCAACAACGCGTGGTGTAATGATGGTAAAACATACATCACAACGTGTTGTTGTCCGGAATCCTGAATTCCCAATGATGTTTACCGGTGCTGAAAATGAATTTGGTAAACGTTCATCATGGGACGTCCGTGCAACAGCGGATTATAAACTCATGAAGAAATTCGTGAAGTTTAAAGACTCCCCGTATTCTCCAATCGCGTATATCTTTAAGAATCTGGAAACGGGAAAGTATTTGTGTAAGATATACAAACCTGCGGTCAATCTTACTGAGCGATATGGATTCCGTATGAAGGATAATATCCGTGGAATCAAAGAAGGTGATGTGTTACCGAAGGACACTTCTATTGCGCAATCATCATCTTATGTCGACGACAACTATTGTGCTGGTTGTAATATTCGCATGGCATATGCAGTATTGCCTGAACTGACTGAAGACTCTCTTATGATATCAGAAGACGCTGCCAAGGCTTTGGAATACGATATGGTCGATATCGTAACCGTCAATGTATCTAAGAAGTCATATCTGTTGAACCGATATGGTCGAAATGGTGAGTACAAGCCATTCCCTGATATTGGTGAGGAAGTTCAGAATGACGTGCTGTGTTCGATTCGTGAGAACTCTTACGTATCAACACTTGCTGAAGCATCGATTCCACATGTGAATGACACTAAGTATTTTTCACATGGTACCGTCGTGGATATCGATATCTTCACGAATGTTGAAGTCGAAGATGCACAGTTCAATCGATATCTGTCACAGATCCGTCAGTGGTATACGGATATCTTCTCGTATATATCGACGATTATCACGGACCCGAACCAGGATGATACATCACTGCTGGATATCTATCATCAGGCTGAAAAGTATCTGAATGGTTCTGCCTGGGTCACAAAGGAATACATCGTCGATACGATCATCAAATTCACGATGTTACAACCTATGAAAATCGCAGTTGGTCAGAAGGTGGTTGGACGTTACGGAAACAAATCCGTTATCTCGAAGATCATTCCGACTGACGAAATGCCAAAGACTGATGATGGACGTCCGATTCATATGTTGGCAAATGCGTTGGCAGTTCCGAACAGAATCATTGCATTCGCGACATATGAAGGATCGATGACATTCATGCAGGATCGTATGTACCAGCATATCCAACATCTGTGGAAAGAAAAGCTTGCGTCACAGGAAGAAATCATGACACTTGTCTGTGACTTCGTATCGATCTTTGAACCAGATGAAGGATCTGAAATCATGCGTGTGTACAAAGAACGTCCGAATACCGTGTTCCAGGATATTATGGATCATGGAATCTATATTCAGATCAAACCGTTCAACAAAGTATGTGTGCGTGATGCACTGCTACAAGCATATGACGCATATCCTGACATCATGAAACCGTATAAGATCTATACAAAACTCCATCATCGTTGGGTTCAGATCGATGGTGAATATCCCGTCGGATTTCAGTACACCTGGGTTCTGAAACAGGAACCTTCGAAAGCACTGTCGGCCATCTCTACGGGAAGAACAACGTTGTACGATCAACCTGTTAAGACACATCAGTTTACAAAGAACTTGAGACACTATTCTGACAACCCGGTGAAATATGGCGAATATGATACCATGAACTTTTTAGCAGGTGTCGGAATCAAAGAGTTCTCGAAACTGACAACATATTATCGTGGTTCCCAGTACATGGAGAACTCGATGTTGATGTCACAATTGAACGACATGGGTCTTGATCTGAGTAAGTACAATCAGTTCCCACAACTTGATAATCTGAAGAACACACTCAAATTCATGGGCATCAAGTTGAAACCTGACATCTTTAACTATTCAACGATTGGATTCTTCGATGAGATTCATAAGGTCTTGATCAATAATGTGGAAGTGGAGGTCTCCGTACCAGAACTTCGTTTCCACCTCATCATGTTCTCATACTTCATGAAGTATCAGAAAACACATGAGTTTGTTGACATGGCTGAATTCTTCTCAATGATTGATGAAACCGATCTGTTCCAAGGATGCACACGTGAATATGTCGTGTCCACGTATGAGAAGTTCACACATTTACTACCAATTCTGCAACAACTCAAGCAATATGCCTAACTCAGGCTCGGATAAACAGAATTTGTATGCGGGGGCCACATGGCCCCCGTGTATACTATTTTTTTTTTTCATCAGATAATCATTGAACCGATTACATAACAAACTCAATGAAAGGAGTGTCGTTATGTCCGATATTCGTAAAATCGGAAATCGATATTATGACTTTGGAACGAAGAATACATCTTTCTTACTAACAGCACAAGAGTTGAAAACGCTTGGTATCAAGAATTGGTACTTTATGCTGGAAGTGAAACACCCAAATCTCGGTGTACAAGACATCGATGCATATAATAAAGATATCACAAAAGAAGATGTTGCCCGTATCTGCATTGAATGTAAACAGAACCCATGGTTCTTTTTCAGAGAAGTTGCAAAGGTT
This sequence comes from uncultured Bacteroidales bacterium, assembly GCA_946405045.1. GTDB lineage: Bacteria > Bacteroidota > Bacteroidia > Bacteroidales > Paludibacteraceae > UBA1723. Next base: position 5,001 of record CAMJFV010000020.1, read on the forward strand.
CCGGTTCGTGGTGCTGGAAAGTTGCCACCTATTCTATCACGTGCTTCATTGGCAATTATCTGGTGCTTTATGCATAGCATCGATTTCATTCTTTGTCAACCTCGTCAGACGCATAAGTCTACCTGGTGTACACTATTACTCGAATACATGTTTGTATTTGAATACCAAAATATCGAAATTCCAATGATGCATATTCGACAAGATCGTTGTTTGGAATCTGCGGAAATGTTGCGTGATTACATATGTGCGCTACCACCGTATATGAACCCGTGGTATGGACGTCAGAAACTTCCTGGAACAAAATCTTTGAAGTATGATGAACATAACACATCCATCACAATTTTGTCACAAGCAGATTCCGCGGTTAAAGCAAAGGATAAGATGCGTGGTTTCACCGTATTTGCAGCAATGCTTGAAGAGTGGGAATATATTCCATATCAAGCATCCGTTATGGAAGGTGCAATGCCAGCTATTATCTCCGGTCGTGAAATCGCCGCAAAAACAAATGGCCGTACATGCGTTATGCTACTTTCAACTCCTGGTGACTTGGAGACAGAAACGGGTCGAACAGCACAACGTATGATCGATTTGACGCCAGTGTTCTCTGAACAGTTGTATGATTTTACCGAACAAGAATTGAAAGATTACTTTGCAGGTATGCATACGATCGATGAAAATGGAAACCCGCAACCTGTCACGTCTCTTTATATCGAATTCAATTATAAACAACTTCGCAAAGATGAAGCATGGTTGAGAGCACAGTACAATGAAGCACTCCGTTTGGATAAGCTTGATGAGTATCGTCGAGGTGTTCTGCTTCAGAGATATCGTGGTTCAAAGTCTGTATTGTTCCGCCAGGAAGATATTGATTACATCATTCAGAATGCGAAAGAACCGGATTATGATATTTTCCTTCTGAAGAAGGTTCATCTGTATGTTTACAAACATGACATTCTGGTTCCGGACATGAATTCGTCAACACCATATTTTGATACAACGCTTCCATATCTGATTGGTATTGACGTTGCAACTGGTAGCGGTGGTGATAATACCGCTATTTGTATCGTGAATCCATACACAATGGAAGTTGTTGGTGAACTATTGTCACCATTCATGGGTCCAACAGATTTAATGCGAATCATTCTCGAGATCGCAAAGTTGTGTCCAAAAGGTGTCTTCTGTGTTGAAACGAATTCAATCGGTAAAGCAATTGTAGATCTGATTCAAGAGACACAAATCGAGTACAGATTCTATCATGATGAAAAGTTGGATATTTCCAAGGGTGCTGTTATGAAAGAATCACCAGAAGAAACGATGAAGCGTCGTTCTATTGAAAAGGGTTACATCGGTACATGTGTCACACCATCTGTCAGAAATACAATGTTCGATCTATTGAAAGTTCATGTCAAAGATTACAAACATTTGTTAACCACGAAGTATCTATCAAAAGATATCACGAATCTTGTACGTGCTAAGAATGGAAAAATTGAGGCTGCAGAAGGTTTCCATGACGACATGGTCATGGCATATAATCATGTATTGTTTATATGGTACTATGGCAAACGTCTTGAGCGGTTCGGTATATCTAAAGAAAAAAGTACATTCCAAGAGGCAACTGCTGCAATCGAACAATATGAAGATGAGATTGCTGAAAATGTTGTCAACAACATGATTCTTCCAGATGTGCCAGCACCATATCTGGAGCAGCTGTTACATGATAAAACTTCACCGGATCCGATGGGTTATTTTAGAGAACACGGTGTTGATGAGTATGGTTATTCTCCGATGGATTATAACAGACACTTCCGTGAACAACAGGAACGTGCTCCAATTAATGCTGTACCTCAAGATGCTATTCCAGCATCATATTTCCTGGATATTAACACATTCTAAGAAAATCGGAAACATAAAAATAGTGTGGGGCATTTGCCCCACACTATCGATATGAAATCCGGGGTGCCGAATGGTGTATTATGCGCGTATGTTTAGGAGGAACATCACACATGGCAAATTAGGCCGCCGCGCCCGCACGCGGCACAGGGAGGCACGTAACTCCCTGAACGAGAGAAGGTCGTCAACATAGTTGACCAAAACACCCCGGATTATAAAAACGTTAAAAGGGATTTGATTGGTGGGGCAAAAGCCCCACCAATCTCACACGAAAGGAACATTGAAAATGAATAAGTTTGAAAAAACCAGAGGACGCACTAATCCGAGAGGAATGAGTCATATCCTCTAATGGATCTCGATGTGAGCTCATTACCAACGATTCCATTAGAGGATGAAGGTGGGGCCTACACCTGTACCCTCATTCCTGCAGGGATTATCATTATGTGTAACTTTTTCATGAATGTATAGTTGGGAATCGTTTCATATCACGTTTTGCTCCAGGATAATATGGAATCAGAATACGACGTTTCTGTCCCCATTTCTGAAGCATTTTGGCCTGTTTGACAACATCACAAATGTCAATATAATATGTCTCTTTACCACGGTCACGCAGACGTCCGAAGATCTGTTCACCGATGATCGATGAAGAGTATTGATCAAAGTTGACAACGACTCCAAGATTCGATACATCAACACCAGTTCCCATTGAAAGTGATGTTGACAGAATGAAATCAGATTCCATTGCTTCACGACGTTGTGCCAATGGCATAGATCCATCAACGGCTGCAAATGTATACTTGCTGAAGAATGGATCATTTTCCATAACTTTGATAACACGTTGAATGATTGAAATCAATGGAACAAGTAACAGAATCTTTCCATCATAATCGATGATCGATTTTGCACGTTTCATCAGTGTGATGATATTTCGGATGAAAGGTTCTCCATTCCGATACTGCATCAACATGTTATAGTACGAAGAACGTATCAAACCTTTCGAACCGTATTTGAAGCATTCATCACACAGTTTGTTGGATGGATAGTAGTAGATGTCTTGTAGATAGACATTCACATATTCCTTCTGATATTCTTCATATGCAGCATTACCAACGAACCGTTTGGCATCTCCAAGTGCACGATTCAGAATTCTGTCTTCATCCGCAGATGAACGACCGAGTGTTGCAGACATATACCAGTTGTGTTTGATGTTACATAAAGCATCGAACTTCAGCATTCCCTTCAGATGAAGATGTGCTTCATCGATGACTTTGATTCCGAAACCGGATGCATCCAGTGTCTTCAACAATCCATTCCAGTCATCTCTGATAGCACCTTCTAATGAAGAGATCGTAACGACACAAACCTTTTTATCCGGTGCATCCCAGATCTTGGTTGCAATATCAGATTTATCAATACCGAGTTCTACGATATTGTCAATCCACTGATTCTTCAGTAGAGATGTTGGTGCAACGATCAGAGGCTTCAGCCCAAGCTTCGTTGATGCATATAATGCTATGAACGTTTTACCGCGGCGTTCAACCCGCTTGGTCATATCATCATCTCATAATATAATGAGAGCCCACCGCTTCAGGATTTCTCATCCCTAATCTGTTAAACACAGAATGACCGACGAACGTTTTCCTATTCGGAACTTCGCTGCTGATTGCTCATTCTTATAGCATTTAGGATTTAACCATGTGCCATCTCACAGATTTCTTTTTACTTTCGTAGCATTCACGTTTACGCATATTTCATCGTTACGTTGTAGCACTGTGAGCATTAGAGTCTTCGTCCCAGCAATTCAATGGGGTGTACTTTTCACGCACGTCACCGTACGCGGGTGCCGGTAAAGTTCAACACCAGGTTTAAGTTCAACTGTGATCTTGTTTTCTTTTGCCGTTGTCAGCAATTCGATACAATCGCGTTGCAATTGAGAACGAGGTTCGCGATTCATCTCCAGTGTAATCAGCTTCGGTGTCGGAATTGGTTTCTCCGAGTTTACCTTCAACTTCTCAATTGTTTTGTCTTTGATTTTGAGAAATCCGGAAGTGATGTAAATGACATCGTGTTCATGACCCAGAAATGGTTTGTGATCTGGGTCATTACCACTGTAAATGAAAAACTCTCTGAGAGGATTCGTCAAAGAAAAATATTGAAGGCATTTCTTCTTAACGTCGGGAGACGGTTCGCGTATGATAACGCCTGTAGTTGTTTTTTCAATTTTCATACGTTATTACGCCTCCTCTTCCAAGTTCTCATCATTCAACATATTCTCGCCAGTGTTCTTGTCATTGAGATCATTCTTGTTCGCTTCATTACGAGCAGCTTTTGCCATTTTCTCGAGATCCTCGATATCAAGTTCCGGAACATATTTACCGAGTAACTGCTTTTTGAATTCACGAACAATATGATTCATTTCTTCTTTGTTACCCTTTTCATCAGTTTGTTCCGCTTGTGTCAAGAAGATTGATACTGCAACGTCGGCAAGCTTTTCGAAGTCGTTTAGCTTGTCTGCCGTAACACCCATCTTCTTAGATGTTGCCATACGGAACATAAACTTCAGATCATGGATAATTTCAGGATCGATATCAGAATCCCATATCGCAAGTTTCTTGTAGATCTTTGTGACATCAGGATTCATATCGAGTTTTGTAGAAGAAACAAAACTGTCGAAACGTGTATTTGCAAGCTCAGTCTCTTTGGAGAACTCAATCTCGGTCACACCGCCATTTTGCACCATGATCGCAGGAACTGGTGTAGAGTTCAGTGCTTCTGCACGTTGGTTATCCAGAAGATCTGAATTGATTGGCGCATCTGAAGGCTGAATCGTTTCGAATGTCAACGGCGGTTTACCATCAGGACCAACCGGCATAACCAGTTCCGATCCACCAGAAACCTTTGTAACAGAATTTCTATAATTGAAGATGTCATTGACCGAGATGCGTCTTGCGGCAAACTTACGCATGATCTCCTGAACTGCAGCTTTGTAGTTCTTATCAATACCGGATGAGTGCAAATTATACACACGAACACCAGAGTTGTTGATCTGGAACAGAATTGAGTACAGTTTCAGGAACATGTACATTCTGGCATTGATCAAACCGCCTTCAAGCATGGAATGACCTTTACCAGCGCCATCTTCATTGATTGTACACTGGCACACATGTTCTGCTGGAATAAAAATAAACCGCATCATGGATTCATTGAACTTATGTGCTTCCAGTATTGCAACGATCTGTTGATGAAGTGCCGTGTTATCACGCATGAACTTCAAATCGAAACTGCTGATGATCTTCGATGCAAGCTTTTCACAGAATGCTCGGTCTGGAGAGAATGTATCAAAACCAACCGATGGGGAACGAAGCGTATATCCAGATAGACCTGAATTACGACGTTCACCTGTTTGATCCGGTCTGGTGAGATCCGAAATATAGTAATATCCCACAACAGTTCTGTCGATACGAATCGGAATCATTTTTGTTGCAGGTAATATCTTCATGTATACACCCTTGATGTTTCTGAATTCGTTACCAACCTGCGCTGTATATACATTCGAACCGCCGGACTCCATGACTCTGTCAAATACATTATGTACTTCCTGGACATATCCTGGACGATCTGCATACTTGACATCATATACCGCACGAAGATCATGTGCAGATTCTTCGATAACAGGAAGCGCGATATCATCACCGATATATCTGACATTACGTGCGACATATTCCGAATACTGGTCGAAATCATCATCACGTTTCTGATCAACCTTAACATTCTTCTGATCAGATTGTTTTGCATGATATCCAGGAATGATATCCATAATTTCGGCTTCCGTGAAGATTGCGTTTGGTTTCGGTTTCTTTCCGCCAGATTCTCTGTCCTTCTTTGCTGTTGGATCAGCAGACTCCTGAACAACAACATCCTTCAAACTTTTCTCAACGGCAGATTCACCATAACCATATCCTCGTAAAGCAGAAGATGTGTCGAACATGTTTGCAACTGCATTTCTTGCGTTGTTCTTTGCAGCAGCATTCACACGATACTTGTACAGATCTTCAAAGACCTTTGCATATGGAATGATGTACAGATAACCTTCACCATACATCAACGTGTTGTACACGATGTGGTTTTTGATCAGTTTATGCAATCCATACTTCTCTTCCAGGTTTTCGATCTTTGCGATAACATTCTGCTGTTCAAGTTCAGACAGCTTCGTCTTATCAAACACAATGTTTCTGGCAAGCTTACCATCAACTACGTCGGATTCACAGATTGCATCACGTGTGACAATCAATGCATTATACCACTCAGGGATCTGAGATACAACCATATCTATATCTTGTCTGAGTGCAATATCAGCAATTGTCGTTACAGGTAGAAACGCTGCATCCTGCAGTTCCTTCGGGATCTCATCCCATGACAGATTGTCATCCTTATCAGGGAACTTCAATTTTGCAACGCGCTCGATGAATGACAGATCCGTTGATAGATTATATTGCTTCAGAATCTCGGTGATGGTATTACTCAACTCATCAGATGAGATCTGAATATCAGAACCAACAACATCATTCATCAATCCATGAATCAACATATCTTGTGTTCTTTCATCTTGTGTAGGCAACTGAATCTACCTCCTTTCATGTAATATCAATGTGGGATAGTTGACCAGACTGATTGAGTGTAGCCATAATGTCAGGTGGTGTTCCATATACATAACGTTGCTGATGTGTTGACGTCGGTTTCGCAGAAGGACCGCCACCGCTTTCTCGATCATATACTAAGCCTTCATTCATATAGTCAATACTACCAATCCCTTTGGGTAAATGAAATGCTAATTGCGGAACATATTTCACAAATGTCGTCGGATCCAATGGATTCCGTTTTAGACTTTTTTGTGCAACAATAAATGGTGTCCCAGTAAACATACTTCCGGCACCAAAATAACAGGAGCTTCGGATGAATGCTGCGGCGTCTTCGTCGGCATTCGTCTTTAATCCGTCTGACGGATTCAATCCAGCGTTATAATTAAACTCAATCAATGTGCGATACACATTTTCAAGTTTATATTGATAACGGAATGATGTTGAAAGTAGAGGTTCTCCAGTTAAGGCAACATTCTTGTCATTTGTTAACATTGGATTTGACAGTGAAATCGGGAAGATGCCATAATATTTACACCAGTAAATGATGTTCTTACCGGTTTCATCTACCACAATGTCGTATAACGACGCTGCATACTCCAGAGCTCTGTCATATGGATGTGAACAGGTGTAATTATTTATCACACCATTTCCATTGGCTGAATGTGCCCATGTATTCCGATATTGGTATCCATTAAACGGTGGGAAGAATTCACCAGTTGTTCGTTTGTGTATATACCATATCCACATACGAATCATTTCATAGACATCCATATACTTGGTGTCACGAAATTGAAGATCCAGAGTTCCTCCATTGTTTGATGTAACGATTGTACCAGGGGTAATCTGCACACCTCTTGTTGCTGCAGCTACAGACTCACGAACACCAAGTGATATCGCACTCGATCCCAAACCTTGTACACGATTCGACAGCAGGTAATTCCAGTTTGCAAACGGATCTCCGCCCGGAGTTTGGCATATGTATACCGGTGACAACATCTTCGACACATGTGGAAATCGCATATATGATGAATGGAATTCTTCATCAACCATTGCTTGTTCAGCTAGATCACAATCCGATGATGGTGAACTTCCTGGAGCACAACAGATATAGCATTCAGGTCTTGTAATGAAGATGTGTCTAAACGCCTTCCGGTGTTCAATGTCAGCAATTGGCAGTTTGTTTCTGTTGTAAGAAGTCAATAATGCCCGATGTGCAATTTCTGGATGAACTCGCGTAAATGGATGCAACGGTGATAATGTTTGCTTTGGTGAAGCATATGTTGCTGAAGAACCAAATTCATTTTCAGGTTCAATAAACGATACACCGGGATCGGTTTCATTTGTTGTACCATCTAAAAATTTCGTTCCACCACGAACCTTCCAGGCACCATCATCATAATTTCGATCTTTTGGTACAATAATATTTTCTAGTTCAACCTGTCCAAGTACCAATCTTCGATAGTATGCTGCAGCAGCTCCATCAAGCAAACTTGTCGCTGATCCACGGAATGTCATTTGACGTGTGTCTGTACCTGCAGAATTGTTTAGATTCACCCTTATATTTAATGGGTTATCTTCAACAGTTGCGGATAGCATTTCAAGTCCATCCACCTCTGAATACTGCGGATAATACGGATTATGCAGCATATCGAAACCATGTGCCGCTATCGGAACATCGGAATTAATTGCATGCTTTTTCCATGGGACAACATAAACTGTTGTATCGCCATATCTTAGTTCAGCAACATCACTGATATTGAATCCTTGTGCACGAGCAACATCAAATGGATCCGATGTCATTTGAAATGAATTGGATAAAGCATATTCTTCAGATGGATAGTTATCTTTATCAATATTCCACATGAGAACCCGTTTTTTGTTAATGGGTTTTCCTGTTGCGTCAAATAGCATATGATCCGATGGTGATAATGTACGCGTTCTGTTAACTGGTTCTGCTTTAGTAGAACCTTGTTCCCAAGGCTTTGCTATAAGGGTTTTGTTTTTGACAGATGGTACTGGTTCTGTGATCTCTGTATCAGTTGGGTACCAAGATCCACCACCACCACTTGTTGTGGTGGTGGTTGTAGTTGTTGTTGTGAACTGTGTGTTTACATTTGGATTCACAACATTAGTTCCATCGTTCTGTTGAGGCATATATTTCACCTCCTTATCAGTTAGAATTTAATGTCAATTCCACTGAGATTCTTCATGCACTTTCTGGAAGTTTCCAATGCAGTTTTGTTCAAAGCATATGCCGTGATCTTCGTTTTGTAATAAGAAGACGTCAGTAGCAAGAACAGATACTGTGGATTTTCCAATGCAAAGATAAGCGGGACGCCGCATGAAGCTTGGAAATATGACATGAATGTGGATTGTAGATCCTTGTAACGAACCGGATTCAGCTGAATGATCAGAGCAATCAGATGTTCAATCGCCATCGACTCCATTTCATGAACCTGTGATACGAGTTGTTTCAATACCGAATCTGATACACGATCACGTAGAAAACGATTGAACGGAATCGAATCTGCTGTCGCGCGATCACCATCGATCATACGATAGAAATATGTGATAATATAGATTTGTGCCTTGGTGAGATTCTCACCCTTCATATACAATTTCTGCTCCAGTGGCATCAACCACAGATAGAGGTACAACTCACACAAGTTTAATACAACCTGTCTGTTGAGCAGGATTTGTGAAGGGTTTTTGACTAAGGCAGCCGCCAGATAAGCAGCTTCCATATCAGCCATCAGATTATAATATTCACTGGTTGATTGTATGTTTGATACAAGTTTCGTAGCAAACACATACGGTGTCACAGTCCCGTCTTTCATACCTCTTACGAGGAATGGAAGTACAGATGTATTCATCTTCGGAGCTTCGGCTTCATAGATAATCTTAAGCTGGCCATTCTCAAATTTATCAGCAGCAAGCTTTGCAAACTTCGAACCATTCAACCGAATCAATGCCATGATTTCTTTCATCGATTCCGGTTTTACATAGGCTTCGGGATTTGAGATAGCTTCGCGCATCTTCTGTGTCAGTTGACTTTGTTGATCAAACTTAACATACAGAGACGATTGTGACAGTTTTGGAAGCTCATAAGCAGCTTCTTGGAAAACGATCATAACGTTTCATTCCTTTCATATATTGAATTCCCGAACATGACATACGGGCTTATAAAAGGGTCGGCGACCAAAATAAAAGAGGTGATTTTCATGGCAGATATTTTCAGTACGATGTACAAATTAACCGCATCTTTGATCATAAACGATCATGTTGTGGATCTATCAGCTTCGGATATCGTATCAATATCCATGGTACATCGATATGATACTGCAACATATCCCATTATTCGATTCCGTCTACAAGCAGATTTGTCTGTTGTTCAAGAAATCAATGAGGCACCTGATCAGTTACAAATCAGAGGTAATATGGATGCAGGTGTATATAAGATGAATACCGATACAAAGGAAACAACACTTGTTGCACCGGCGACCAGTATCTCACTTCAGATGAAGGGATATATTGAGAACAAGAACATTCCGACGTCCAAGATCGA
>CAMJFV010000021.1 GCA_946405045.1 uncultured Bacteroidales bacterium
CGCAAACTGCTTGAGAGAGCGGCACGTATCGCATCTGCTACGGACAACTCTGTGAAAATGATTTCCAGATATGATGCGAATGTGGCGATGGGTATGATTCATACAATAAAAGAAAATAATATCACTGATATCGTATTAGGACTTCATCATAAAAATGCATTTGCAGATTCTTTCTTCGGTGAAAAGACGGAGAAATTGCTTCAGATGACCAACCAGATGGTTATGGTAGTCAAAGCGGTGCAACCGTTGAGCACAATTCGTAGAGTTGTTGTGGCTGTTCCGCCGAAAGCAGAGTTTGAGATTGGATTTGTGAAGTGGTACGACAGAGTAAAGAATATATGTAAACAGATCGGAGCTTCAGCCAAGTTCTTCGCTTCTAATGACACTCTTGTACAGATCAAGGAGCTTGCAAGCAGAAATAAGTTTGGAGTACCGACTCAATATGAAGTTCTTGACGATTGGGATGAGTTCCTGATCCTCACACGTGAATTGGAGGCAGACAACCTTTTGGTGATTGTGTCGTCAAGAAGGAACAATGATTCCTACTTGCCTGCGTTTGAAAAATTACCGCAGCAATTAGGCCGTTATTTTGCAGACAATAGTTTTATCATACTTTATCCGGAGCAATTCTCGTCGCCTGCGGATAAGGAAATTTCTTAATTATTAGGATAGATTATGGCAGAGATGTATCAGACTCCCTTTTTCTATAAATTCTTGAGAGTCTACAGTAACACAATATACAGCAGATGGTTTTCGTCGACGGAGGTGAATAACGAGAAGGTTATTCCTGAAAACGCGTCGGTGATTTTTGCACCAAACCATCAGAATGCGTTTATTGATGCGATGGCTTTGTTGTGGTCGTCGCCTGCACCTATTGTTTTTTTGGCCAAGGCATCCATCTTCGGCAATAAATTGGTGGCCAAGGCGTTGAACTTCTTCAAAATCATGCCAGCCTACCGTATGCGTGACGGTTATAGCAATTTGAAGAAGAATGAGGAAAGTTTTGAGCAGGCGGTCAAAGTGCTTGCCCACAATGAATATTTTTGTCTTATGCCAGAGGGAGGCCAGGATGAGCATCGTCGTCTCCGCCCATTGGTAAAAGGTATGTTCCGTATCGCTTTCGCCACTCAAAAGCAAAAGCCAGAAGGAGAGTCGATACTTATTGTGCCGACGGGAATCGATTACGGACACTATGACCACAGCGGTTATCATTTGGTGATTAACTTTGGTAAACCAATCCGTATCGCAGACTATTATCAGGATTATCTTGCCAACGAAGCTGTGACTCAGAATAAGGTGAGAGACGAATTGTACAACCGTATGAAGCCGTTGATTCACCATATCGTTTCAGAGAAATACTATGACACTATTTACGCATCGTCTTACGCATACGCAGAGGAAATGCTTGAATCTAAGGATTGGGATGACAATGAGACCAACCGTCTGGAGGTGCGTCAGAGAATCTCTACTCAACTTGACGAGGCAGTGGTGAACAACCATCCACTTTTGCCTGAATTGGAGTCGGCTGTGAAGAATTGGCTAGGAGACAGCAATATGGTGGAACTTTATGCACGTGCTTACGAGGAACCACATAAGGTTGATCCCAAATTGATCACGTCTATTTTATATTTGATAGGATCTTCACCTCTTGCTCTTTATGCTGCCGCTTTCAATGGATTCCCATATCTGTTGTTTAAGGGCGTGGCATACAAACTGGCACACAATACAGGATTTGAAGCCAGCTTGTTGCTTGGATTCGTATATTTGATCCTTCCGTTTATATATCTGCTATATATAATATTGTATGCGATCTTCATGCCAGGTTATTTTGCGGATACATTGTCGTTTATAGTTTTCACTGTTTGTTGGCTATTGTCACTGCCATTCTCGTTTAATTTCCTTGTGAGATACAAATGGAGATTCCAGTATGTGAAATCGAGAATACAGACTATCGCAGGCAAGGGTAAGGCCGCTGATAAAGTGGTAGAGATTTTAAGACAAATTGTGCCGTCTATTTAAGCAATGGAAGATATCGAAGAACTAGACATACATAATGCTGCTGAAGAGCGTGAACAGGACTACGAGATCGCGTTACGCCCCCTTTCTTTCGAGGATTTTACTGGTCAACAGAAGATTCTTGAGAATCTGAAGGTGTTTGTGGCGGCAGCTAAGATGCGTGGCGAACCGCTCGATCATACATTGCTTTATGGCCCTCCTGGTTTGGGTAAGACAACTCTTGCCAATATCCTTGCCAATGAGATGGGTGTAGGGTTCAAACTTATCTCCGCCCCTGTGCTCGACAAACCATTGGATTTGGCTGGACTTTTGACTGGTTTGGAGCCAAATCAGGTCCTTTTCATCGACGAAATTCATCGTTTGAAGCCTGTGATTGAGGAGTTCCTTTATTCTGCGATGGAAGATTTCCGCATCGACCTTATGATAGACAAAGGACCGAATGCAAGAGCATTGCAGATACCATTGAATCCATTCACCCTCGTCGGTGCGACAACAAGAAGCGGATTGCTTACAAGTCCGTTGAGAGCACGTTTCGGTATCAACTGCCATCTTGAATACTACGATAAGGATGTCCTTACTAAGATTATATGCCGTTCAGCTTCGAAACTCTATACTCCTTGTGATGTGGAGGCGGCAGGAGAGATAGCAAGCCGCAGCCGTGGCACCCCACGTATCGCGAATGCTATTTTGCGACGTGTGCGAGACTTCGCTCAGGTGAAAGGAAATGGTGTGATCGACACTAAAATCGCAAGTGAGGCATTGCGTGCACTTAATATCGATCAATATGGCTTGGATGAGACAGATACTAAGATTCTTGCCATTCTCATCGACAAATTCAAGGGTGGACCGGTCGGACTTTCCACTATTGCCACCGCAATCGGAGAGGATGCCGGCACGATCGAGGAAGTGTATGAGCCATTCCTTATCAAGGAGGGATTCTTGAAACGTACACCACGCGGAAGAGAGGCTACAGAGTTGGCTTACAACCATCTTGGCAGAAAACGTGATGGTGCACAACTTACATTATTTGATTAAAACTTATTTTGCAATGATAAAACCAACTAGTAGAAAAAACTTTATCCGTGAGCGTTCGACTGATTTTGTTGTCAACGAACCAGCGAAATTGTTTGATTTTTTGCAGCAGAAGATTGGCTCAAGCCGTAATAATATAAAAAGCCTATTGGCTAAAAGATTGGTATCGGTAGACGGTGCTATCGAGACTCGCTACGATTACGAGTTGCAGAAGGGACAGAAAATAAGTGTCTGCTTCACTGGTAAGAAAAATACATTCTCTCATCCTAAAATTTCCATCATATACGAGGATGATGCTTTCCTTGTTGTCGACAAGAAGGAGGGAATACTTTCTGTGCCAGCACCAAACCATGCTGCTGAGGATACTGTATTGAAAGTGATGGTCGGCTACGTTAAACGACAGAACCGTCAGAATGCATTATATACTGTGCATAGAATCGACCGCGACACAAGCGGTGTGCTTATGTTCACAAAGACACCTGAAGTGCAGCAGGCAGTGAAAGCCCACTGGCACGACAGCGACCACAGAAAAGTGTATTACGCTTTGGTGGAGGGAATTGTGGAGAAGGATGAGGATACAGTGGAAAGCTGGCTTAAAGAAGATCCAAAGACATACATTGTTCATTCTTATAATTACGATAATGGAGGAATGTATGCTGTCACAAAATACAAGGTCATACAGAGAGGAAACGGACGTACTCTTCTTAAGTGTGAGATCCCTACAGGAAGAAAGAATCAGATACGTGTCCATATGCAGTCGATCGGACATCCTATTGTCGGCGACGTGAAGTATGGAGCACCTGTCACAAGTGTGAAACGTCTGTGTCTTCATGCAACGTACTTGGCGATAAAAAACCCGATGAATGGGAAGATAATTTCGTTTGAATCGCCAGTTCCTCGAATCTTCTATACTGTAATGAAGTAAGAAATGGAGGATATAAAAGCATATTTCAGAAAACCAGAGGTGGAGAATATCCCTCTACATTATTTCGACGATGCGAATGACTTTTCATCGTTCATTTCAGCATGTTCCGACGATTATGATGTTGCCATTGTGGGTATACCGTCAGCATGGGGATCACAAAAATATAATCCGTCGACAGCTGATGCTCCAGATGGTGTAAGAAAGTATCTTTACCGTCTGTGTGGAGATTTCCACAATGTGAGAATCGCTGATTTGGGCAATGTCAATGTTAAAGACGATCAGTCGCCAATGGCTGCTGTCGCAGACGTTGTCTCGATACTTGTTGAGGCAGGAAAGAAGGTCGTACTTATTGGAGGAGGCGACTGTTGCAACCTTCCAATTGTGAAAGGAATGAGCCAATCCATCGGCAAAATCAATATTGTCAAGGTCGACTCGTTGCTTACGTTAAGTGGTGTTGATGAACTGGAAAAGAGTGGAGGAGTGTTGTCTTCTTTTGATGAGATAGAAAAGATCGAGCAGGTAGATTGTATAGATGTGTTAGGCTATCAGACGTACCTGTGTTCAGAAGATAAAATATCGAGGGCGGACGACCAGCATATATGCTTCACTCGTTTGGCGGATGTACAGGATAATGTGCAGAATATAGAGCCGTTGCTTCGTGACAATGATCTTTTCTCTATTTCGGCACGTGCGGTTCGCAACGCTGATATGCCGTCATGTATTGCAATGCCAAACGGATTGTATGGAGAAGAAGCATGTCATTTGGCGAAACTTGCGGGACTGAGCGATAGATCCTCTGTGTTCTATATCTCCGATGTATACGCCCAAAATGAGTCATCACTTGCCCTTTCTGCCCAGATTGTGTGGCATTATCTTCATGGTGTGGATCATCGATACAATGATTATCCGGTGAACAATATAAACAATTATCGCAAGTCGATAGTTTTTGACACTCGCACAAATACAGAGGTGAAATTCTACACTAACCCATTGAATGGAAGATGGTGGGTGGAGATACCTGGTTATGATGGGACTCGCATCGTCTCATGCAAAGAATCTGATTATGTGGCAATGACAAACAGAGAAGTTCCTGAAATCTGGTTCAGACATTATATGAGATAAAATCCCGATGAAAAGGGGAAATAAATAGATTTAATGGTAAGACGGGATATCCTCCCGTCTTATTTTTTTCTACCGATGTAAAACACCTAACGACGTAATTGGAGAATGCCCATCTGTAGAGTCACATGGACATGCATCTCTAATCGTATTGAGACATTTCTACGTTTATATCCAAGTCAGGGCGACCACAATGGATCGTCCCTACGGTCAAATTACAATTCGTAGACGTGTTTCCCATCAATTACGAATTACGCATTATGAATTATTTTCTTTCCCTCCCGAAAATCTCGTCATACTTATGGATTATCTCATCTGTGCAAGAAATTTCCAATTCGAGTTATAGTCGCAACAAATTAAAAGTTGTAAGATTGCGGTGAAAACTTAATTTACTTAAAACTCTGTAACGTCTCTTACACAGGAGAGTTACCATTACAATTTGTACTATGAGAAAAACACTAATTGGCGTGTTTTCCTTGTTGTCTTGTTATTTTGCCAATGCTGACACTATTCTGACCGTGGAGTATCTTGACGGTAAGGATGCGAAAGAACAGATGGAGAAACTCTCCAAAATCGCTTTCGACAACAGTGGCAATATGACATTTGTCTACAACAATGGAGAATCCAAGGACTTCGGAATCCTCTCAAACACACAAAAGATTATTTTTTCCGAAGGAGTATTAACAAAGGTTGATGACCGGTCATCGGGGTCTTCAATTCAAATCTTTCCTAATCCTGCGGAAGAAACCATTAAGATTGTAGGTTTGGCAGATGGAGAATCTGTCAAAATCTACAATATGGTGGGCACACTCGTGCTTGTCAGCCAATCTTCCGTAATCAATGTCAGTCATCTTGCCGACGGTCAGTATCTCGTCGTCGCAGGAAATTCAATCATCAAACTTATTAAGAAATAACTATGAAAAAGATTCTATTCACTGCAGCATTATTGGCTTGCGGTCTGTTTGCCAGTGCTCAACTATATATCTACAAAGATGGTCAGTTACGCTTCTCTATGGATGAGACTCCAGACAGCGTTGTCTTCCATGCACCAGCGGTGCAGGAACCTATCGAGGAACCAAAAGTGCCATATAATTATGACGCTAACCTGCAGTACCACGCCGCTCCAAACAGCTATTTGAACGGTTGCCAGCAGGCAGGACGTGTCATCACTGAATACTATAATGGTATCAGAGGTAATAAGACTTTGAAGGTGTATGTGCCTTATGGTTACGACGAGAACAAAAAGTACAATATCCTTTATCTGATGCATGGTGGAAGTGAGAATGAGAACACTATCTTTGGTAATGATGTCATGCTACAGAATATTCTCGACCACATGATCATGAACGGTGAATTGGAACCTCTTATTGTGGTTACTCCTACTTTCAATGGAAACGGTAGCGAGGCTCAAAACTTCTATGAGGAGTTCCGTGCAAGTGTGATTCCTTTCGTGGAGGGCAAATACTCCACTTATGCGGAGTCTACTTCGGAAGCCGACATTAAGGCATCCCGTCGCCACCGTGCATACGGAGGATTCTCTATGGGATGTGTATCCACATGGAATGTTTTCTTGTATTGCTTGGATATCTGCGCATATTTCATGCCTCTAAGTGGAGACCTTTGGTGTAATGGCTGTAACTCTGGTCAGGACAAGGCACGTACAATCGACGATGCTATCGCCAAATCAGGTTTTACAACCCGTGACTATTTCATTTTCGCGGCAACTGGTTCTGATGATATCGCATACCCTAACGAGAATCCACAGATTCAGGCGATGAAGAACAGCAGCAACTTCGTCTATACTTCTGATTTTTCAAAGGGTAATCTATACTTTATGGTAGCCCCAGGTTTGACTCACTGGTGGGGTTATGTGAGACACTATGTGTATGATGGACTACCATACTTCTTCCACGAATAAATTTCTATAAACTTATTTTTAGCGTGTGAATCCGCATTGTCCTTATGGATGGTGCGGATTTTATTTTGTCTTCTCTTTTATCCATCTCTTCAAACAGAATACTGTCCAGAAAAATAGGATGGGTGATTTGCCCATCCTATTATTGTTGATCAAGTACAATTTCTTATTTGATGTATAGTTTTCCAATGCTATTGCCAGTTTTCACGATATATAATCCATCTTTGTTGACTGGGATTTCTGTGTGGATGGTTGGCATCGCATACCTACAAATCAATTGTCCAAGAATATCGTAAACGCAGATCTCGTCAGTGGCGTTTTCTACGATGATGATGCGGTTTTGATTGTAGATTGTTACTTTATGGTTGTCGACTTTGGTGAGAACGCATGAGTTTCCATTGCCTAGGTAATCAACTGTCATAGTTCCATTTGATTCAACACCTCCACTTGTTTTGGCAAGAGCAAGCAACTCCAATTTCTCAGTTCCTGCAGGAACGGTAATCTCGTAGACAATCTGGCGAGGATTAGCTCCTGCTGAACGCATATCAAAGAAATGTCCAATCGCATTTCCGTCAGCCACAAAGAGAGCATCTGCGAGACATAGCATACAGGCTCCGCTTTTATATTTGAATGTGATAGTGTATTTGCCTGCTCCTTTCAACTCGTTTGAAAAATCCCAACGTCTGCGCTCATAACCGCTTGTGTAGTCTCCTGTTTGCCAGCCTTCTGTTGGAGCGAACTCTGCCGACTCGCTTTCTGCTATGATCTGAGCCACAACCTCATCCTCTGGCTCTGGCAAAAGCTCTATTGGATAATTGTTGCCTAGAGCGTAATAGTAGGCGGCACTACCTCGTTTCACAATCCATACAACTTTTTTAGACGTGATGTTCTTGCCGAATTCTGTCACACTTGCCGGCACTTCGATCTTTTCTATGCCAGTGTTGTAGAAGGCATTGTTGTCTATCTTCTGAACTCCGTCGGCAATCACGATTGTTTTCAAATTTTTACAATCGGCAAACGCTTCTTTTCCGATAACTTTGATGTTTGCTGGAATGTTGATTTCGGTAAGTCCGGTGTTTTTGAATAGTCTGTAATTCAACTCTCTAAGTCCGCTGCCAATTACAGCAGAAGTGAGAGACGAGTCGTTTTGGAACGCAGCGTCGCCAATGGTTTTTACATTGTCGGGGATGACGATGGATTTCAAGTCCGTGCAAGAATGAAAAGCGAGGTTCTCGATTTTCTTCACACTTGACGGAATCTCTATCTCGCTGACTCTTGTGCCATAGAATGCAGAATTTTTAATCACTTCAACAGATGACGGAATAATGGCTTTCGTGAAATCAGTCTCATTTTTATGAGAATCGACGTATGGTATGCCATCAGTGATGTAAAGAGTGTCTCCTTTTATGCTATCGCTATCTATAACTGTTGGAACGAGTTTTTCGTTTGAAAAAAGCTTGGAATTGAAAAATGTTTTTCCTTCGATGTATGGCGGATTCCCTTTCTCCAACTCTTCCACATATAATTTGCTAGCTATGGAAGGCCAACATTGTTCTCCCCATGGAGCAGGGCGTTCCAAGTTGCACATATTACCATGTTGATGTCCCCAATTCATGCAGTGAGAGAATTCATGCCAAAATGCATGGACACTTTTCCAATTTGTTGAAGTCGAAATGCCTAAAAGCCATCCGTTGTCTAGATAGAGTACATTTCCTCCTCCCAATCCATATCCTCCTTTACATAGGCCTAAGACGAGAGAATATTTTAGTGCCTTTTTCAATAGTGCATCCATATCTTCTTTTGTCAGGAAAACAGAAAGACTATCATCGGTAACAAGTTCTTTGTTCTCAACAGCTTTGTAGCATCTTTCTGTATATTCAGGAAGTCCTATGACGTAAGCCATATTGTAGATGAGAGCAATCCATTCTCGAGCATGTACGGGTTGGGCTGTCTCACAAAGATTGTCTTTATTTGTGGAAGAACGTCTGAAAAACCCATTGAATGAAATGTTCCATTGGGTCGGTATGGAAACAAGTCGTTCGTAAAAAGGATCATCTGTCGTAAGTGAGAAATTTTCGATGCTGTCGGTTCTGAAATCGAAGTCACACAACACTGTTCTTGTGAGCGGTTGTATCGTTTTCCCGTTGATGAGGGCTTTGCCTTCTTTGTTGACAACCGTCACATTCTGGCATGGATAGAGCATGAATGAGGTAAGGACAAGTTTATTGTCAATTTCTTCTAGTTTCAAAGGCTTTTGTGTGTTGAAACTATACGAAGTCCAATTCGCATACGAATCGTCGTCGCACAATATACGTGTGAAGTCTTCTTCTATCTGTTTCGATTTGTCTTTTGTATAAACATTAAGGTCGGCAAGCACTCCGCTGAGATAGTAGCCGTTCTGTTTTGCCCATGAGTCGGCGTAAGTGCCACGTTTTACACGAAGTATGGTTTTGTCATTGAATGCGTTTTCTCCAATTTCTTTAAGGTCGTTATCTAAATCTATGTTTTCAACCGGACAATCGTAGAATGCTTTGGCGAAAATTTTTTTTACGTTATTCCCAAGCTTTATTGATTGTAAATTTTTACATTCCACATCTATCGGCTGAATTATTTTATTACCAGAATAGTTCAACACGGTAATGCTGTCGGCATTTTGTTCATATAAGCCAATGATATCAGTAAGATAATTGGATTTTAGCGCGAGATTGTAAGCGTCACTTCCGGCATAGCAGTGTAAAACAAATGACGAATTCGTTTCCCAAAACAGACCTTCTGTAAATAATTTTTTGATAGATTTTGGAAAAGTTACCGATTTTAACTTTTTACAACCATAGAAAGAGTAGCCTTTGATATCCTCAACTCCTTCTTCTATGATGACCTCTTCAAGGTTGGTGCAGCCTGAGAATGCTCCGTCACCAACAACCTTTACATTTCCTGGAACAACAACTTTTTTTAGACCTGTATTTTTGCTAAATGCATTCGAACCGATTTTTTCCAGTGTTTCAGTAAATCGGATTTCAGTAATATTTTGATTGCCTTTGTATTGATTGTCTGGTATTTTCGTCACACTACTGCCAACATAAAGCACAGTGTCGTCGAGAATACTGTATTTCGCCGACTCAATCCATTGTTCTTTTGTCTGAGTTGGTTCATTATCTGTGAAACTCAATAGTGAATTGGTGTTGAAAAATGCGTGAGCATCGGAATATTTGTCCACTCTGATTGATGTCAGACTGTCGCATTTGGTGAAAATATTAGTTCCAAAAACAGAGACACTTGCCGGAATCTCAATCGTTTTGAGCGTGGAGTTTCCGAATGCATTGTTGTCTATTTTTCTCACTCCATTTTGAATGACAACCTTTTGTAAGTTGAAGCAGTTGCTGAATGCCTCTTTGCCGATAGAGTCGATGGAACTAGGAATAATTATCTCTTTTATGGCGGTATTCTTGAAAAGTCTGTAGTTTAGGCTAGTAAGTCCTTCATGCAATGTGACTTTAGTGAGCGACGAGTCGTTTTGAAATGCCGCATTGCCAATCTCCTTCACTGATGATGGAATTTCTATCTCTTTGAGCTTTGTGCAATTGTGAAACGCCAGTCCTCCGATTTTTGTGACTGTGGATGGAATCACCACTTTGTTGAAATCCTTCCTCCCATAGAAGGCTTGACTCTTTATTTCAGTCGTTCCATCTGCAATTGTCAGGACACTGTCTACAATTGTGTTTTGAGCTGTGAGTGAGCCGATTGTTGCCAAAAAGGCTGACGCTATAAGTAAAATTTTATTCATAATCATTTCTTTTTTAGTCTACTTGTCCGCTGAATTTATACATCGGACATCTTCTTCGCAAATTATCATCTCCTAATTGAAGGTGATGCTTAGAAATCCTTTTGTTGCTTTAATATTGATTTCCCAAAAATATGTTTTAGCGTTCAAAAAAACAAGATGTTTGTCAACATGGAATTTGTAGCTTAAGTGTGTATGATATAATGTTGAAACAGAAGCCCATTTTAAATCAGACAAAAATTTCCAATAAACTTTTGAATTGTTATGAAAAAAGTCTAATTTGCACGTCTGAAAAATAATTAAGTGCAACCAAAAGGATTAAATCATGAGAACAAAACTACATATTATAAAAACTTTGGCGATTGCGTTTTCTTTCGTCACGACGGGAGTTCCTTCCTTATGGGCAGAAACTGTTGTCGATGTGCAACAGCCTGGAACTCTTTCTTCTCTGTTGACATCTATGGAAAAGGATGTCAGGTTGACTGGCCAGATCAATGGCTCGGATGTCAAGTATCTTCGTGAGCAGATAGCCGACGGAAATATATCTTCGCTCAACTTGTCTGACGCATCTATTGTGAGTGGCGGTGACGCATACGATGGGACAAACCGTACGGCGAATGATACTATAGGGACTGGTATGTTCTCCGAGTTTTCTTCGCTAAAATATGTCGACTTGCCTAAATCAGTGGTATATATAGCTTCTAACTCATTCTCACGATCTGGATTGAAAAAGGTTGTGATTCCTGACAATGTTAAGGAGGTAGGTATGGATGCGTTTGCTTATTGCTACTCTTTGGACACTGTCGTTGTCGGAAGAAAGGTGAAAAACTTAGGACAGGGAGTTTTTTATGGATCTTCTGTCAAGGTGGCATACGTCATGCCGATGGCTATTCCGCAGATTACATATTATCTTTTCTCTTCTGATCCGGAGATTATGGTTTATTCGGAGATGGAAAAGGATTATGGAGAATCTGATTGGTCACAATTCGGAACTGTCAAGGGCGGTTTGGAAGAATACTATACGCAGGTACAGGATCCTGCAACTATTCTGCGAGCTAAGTTTGGAGTCTACTTTAAGGATGACGCTTGCACTGTGTTGAAGGATGATTATAAAGCGATGAGTGATAGCGACCTTTCTGCGGCTATGCGTAATGATGAGATCTCTGATGATCTTATTGCTATCGCCGTGAAAGTCAAGAATGAGGATTGGGCAAAGTATGAAAAGGATTTCAGAATACATGAATATTCAGCGTATAGTGACGCTAATTATTGGAACACTCTTCTGATGAGTACAGGAGGATCATACATGGGTAATCCTACAGGAATTTATTCTACTGATAATGCTCCAATATATGTCTTTGTGGATCAGGATATCCCGAGCGACGCTTCTTTATATTTTACAGGATGTGTCGGCAATAACCTTATATCAAATGCGAAATCGGGTACAAGGCTTTCTAAAGGTTTGAATATCGTCGACGGAGAGAAAAACGCTCTATATTATATTGTCTATACTGCTGACACTCGTTCGATGACAAAGAAGTTGAGTGAGTGGCCGGCCATCAAGATCCATGTGGAGGGTGGAGTAGTGAATGGCTATTATGATTTGTCTCGCCATAATGACGCTGAATATGTGGAATTGCTTGCAAACGCTACTCATGAACTATTTACAGTGAGGGGTGCTGAGACGTTGCTCAACTTCAGAACGTCATCTTATAAAAAAGCATTCCCTTCGACTATTGATAAAAACCTCATCTGGTTTGATAGCCTTACTGTATGGGAGAAAGAATTGATGGGTATCTGTGAGTCGGTAGTCTCAGGTCGACGTGCCAATCCACCTTACAATCTGACTGGTGGTGAGTCTTATTTCCCAATATATTACAATAATCCAAACTTTGCTATCGAGGGTGATTCTACGGATGACGGATATGCTAATTCAACTCCGTACCGTACTTCTTATAATTCATTCGGATGTATTTCCAAATCGTTTGACGTGAGCAGAAAAGACCATGATGATTGGTGTGCCGGACATGAGTGTGGACACAACAACCAGCAGACTATCAACTTGGAGGGATGCACAGAGGTGTCAAACAACTTGTTCTCAAATGTGATCTGTTTCCTTGATGGACGTACCACTTCCAAAGGATTGTCGCTTTCGACTACGATGAACGACTACGTCCACCATACTCCATACTTCGTCAGAAACGTCTCTAGCATGATGAGAATGTACTACCAATTGTATCTGTATTATCATCAGGCACAGAAGAACACATCGTTTTACCCGACTCTTTTCCAGAAGTTACGTGAGGATCCTTTGGCTCTTTGGGACAATACAGACAATAGCTCTCTGAAATTTGTAAGGAAAGTGTGTGAGGTGGCACAGGAAGACTTGACTGATTTCTTTACGGCATGGGGATTCTTTGAACCTTGTCAGTTGGTTATCGATGATTATGGTGTGCGTAATCTGACAGTGTCGCAAGAGGATATCGACCGCACATTGGCGGAGATTTCTCAATATACGAAGAAAAATAGGGAGATCCTTTTTGTGGAGGATCGTGCTGACTATGTGTTGACTACAGACTTCATTACCACAGGAGGAGAGAAACGTCTGGAGTGTGAGACCGTTGGACTGTATGCTAACTTGGGTCAGTTCTCGGATTTCCTTTCTGCTTCGACTGAACCTTCTGAATATACATATATGCAGGCCGACTCCTTCTATGCGATGACAGGTAAGGGAGGTATTGGTTTCTTGGTGCTAAACACAGAAGGAAAGATGCTATACGCTTCTAATACGTTAGGCTTCTGTATACCTTCATGTATAGGCAATGATTTCACTATCTATTCCGTCGACGTGGATGGCACTTTGCATGAGGTGAGAAAACAAGAGGGTGGATTGGAGATCGTCCATATGACTGAGCCTGGCAAATTGTCAGATTCACTCACGACCCAAGCTGTGAAGGCTATAATTACAGGACCTCTTAATGGAACAGACATAAAATATCTTCGCAGATTGACCAATGAGGAAAAACTACAGTCGATAGATCTTTCTGGTGCTACGATTGTAGGTGGAGGAGACGCTTATTATGAGAATAACACGACTTATCCGGATGCGATAGGAGGCGACTTCTTCTATAATTGCGCGAAACTTGGATCTGTTATACTTCCTCAATCTGTCAACACTATCGGACATCAGGCATTTTCACATACAGGTTTGCAGAATGTCGAGATTCCGGAAGGTGTCACTTCTATTGGATTTGATGCGTTCGCTTATTGTGCCCAATTGTCGAAAGTGATTATAGGTCCCGACGTGGAGGATATACAGCAAGGAGCGTTCTATGAGTCGACGGTGAAGGATGTATATGTTAAGCCAACTACTCCTCCATCGATCGCTGGTTATCTCTTCTCGTCTAAACCAACCATTCATGTATATGCCAGTGCACTT
>CAMJFV010000022.1 GCA_946405045.1 uncultured Bacteroidales bacterium
GGTGTACTCGTAAGGGTACCGGGGGTTCGAATCCCTCTCTCTCCGCTGAAGCTTGCTTTTCGCAGGCTTTTTTTGTATATAGTTGTTTCATATTGAGTGACTCTCATTTGTCTCATTCGGTATGGATTTTCTCTAAGAGATGGTGTGCGAGTAGGGTATTGGGGATTATTGTTTAGAGAATGCGTAAAAATTGATTTTGTAATATGAAAAAATTTGTTTTCGTAATTTTCATTTTAATTGGAGCGGTATTTAGATGTTTCGCTACCCCAGAACGACGGATTTCGGCTGCTTTGGGAATTGTAGGTCATGCGTATTTGAAAGAACGCACTTTAGAATCAGAAAATTTGAGATATCGTTATCCTGATCCGAACGATACAGGCAGATTTGAATATACGGATGAGGATCTTGTGTTTTCGCCTTTCAATCTTTCGTTTCATTATGGGCGAACTATAGGTAAGCATTTGGATATTGGAGGATGTTTTGGCTATGACTATCTCAGAATGAAACAGGAGACAGAGATCATCACTTCCATAGGGGAGCAGACTAGTCCACACGGAAATACCTACACTTTATGGGAGAGTTCTCACAAATATGGAATGCTTAACAGACATGTCCTATATATTATGCCGGAAGCTACGCTTTATTGGTTCAAGGAAAAACATGCCGCAATGTATTGCAAATTGGCTTTGGGTATGGATTTTGTCGTTGAGAAAAGGGTGTTTACCTATCCGAGTAGTTCGGCGGTCGTAAGTGGAGAGCCTCACTTTTGTTTTCAAATTTCACCTGTAGGCGTTGAGGCTGGGGGAGAATATTTGCGAGTGCTTGTTGAATTGGGTTATGGTGCTCAGGGCACTTTTCAAGTTGGTATAAGACATATTTTAAGAGAACCGGAAAATATTAAAGAATAGTTTGCTGCCATGGAAAAAAGATATTTATTAAAAAGCATTTCAATCACGATTTTCGCAATTTTCATTTTAGTCAGTTGCGATCCAGTATATGATGTTGATGTTTATTTGAAGAATTCAACATCTCAGACAATTTCTTTCCGAGCTATTCATCGTCAAACTAAAGATACAGATTCTATTAAGGATTATTTTCCATATTTAAAAAATAGAATTGATGCTATCACACTCAGAAGTGGAGAGGAGGCTGTGCTGTTTCATTATGATGAAATGGGTGGATTCTCTAGGGAGGAAATTTCCGATTATATGAAAAACGTATATAGAGGAGGCATAAAAATCGAGTTCGAACAAGGAGATCCATACGTATATTACCCTGATTCCGCCGATTCAGATTTTCATTCCCCATATGATTATAAGTCTTTTTTCTATCGTGAGAAAGAAGAAGATAATGAAGCTGTGTATCAAGTGTTGTACTAGGATTGTTTTTTTCAAAATCACAGGAGATGTAGATACGGTCCGACGTCTGTTTTGCTGTCACATTCGCATATTTCCTCCCATTTTTGCAAGAATCGGAGCAAATATGGTTTTTTTAGGGATGAAAAACGTTAACTTTGCGACTATGAACACAATATTGACAATCACAGGATCGGACAGTGCCGGAGGAGCCGGCATTCAGGCGGATATCAAGACAATCACTTCTCTCGGTGGAAAGGCTCTTTCCGTCGTCACTACTCTTACAATGCAGAACACTCTCGGCATCCAGGATTATTATGATATCCCGGCTGAGATTGTCGAGCGTCAGATTGATGCTGTGGCTGAAGATATCACTCCGTTTGTGTTCAAAATCGGTCTGGTGCGAAATATATACACGTTGGAGGCTGTGGTCAGGTGTATATCACGCTACAAACCTAAGTGGGTGCTCTTTTCCCCGGTTGTCTACTCCAGCTGTGATGAGGTGTTGATGAGCGATGAACTGATCGAAAGGATCCAGCGTACTCTCGTGCCGTTGTGCGATGCGTTGGTGGTGAGGGAACGAGACAGCGAGCGATTTGACGCGAAAAGGCTTATCGTGGCTGATAATAGCCACGGCCGATGCAATGAGTTGTGCTCTGCTATCGCCACTATGCTTTGCAGGGAGATGTCGTTCGACGATGCGGTGAAGAAGGCTAAAAATGTGTTGCCGACGGGAGTGAACTCTGAGATGTCAAGCCGCTGCACCTCTCTATACAACAGCTTTGTCAAGATGCAGGAGGTGGAATGCAAAAACAGCCGTGATGTCAATTACTATGCTTCGCGTCTTAATGTGTCTCCTCGATATTTGTCGCAGGTGACGCGAAGAGTAGCGTCTCAATCTCCTAAATCAATCATTGATTCCACTTTGCTGGGCAAGATAAAGGATCTGCTCAAAACGGATAAGACCATCCAGGAGATCGCCTCACAACTGGGTTTCTCGTCGCAAGCCCATCTTTCCAACTTTTTCAAGCGTTTTACGGGAGCATCTCCGTCGGATTTCCGAAAGATCACGGGATAATGAAGGGAATTTCTTGATTTTATATCGCTTCCATCGGAAAATATCATTTTTTCTTTTCTCCTATTTGAGACGGAAGGAATCCATAGTAATCTCTGAATTTTTTCGTGAAATATGAAGGGTCGTTGAATCCTACCTCATAGGCCACTTCTGAAATTGTTTTGTCGGAATTGGCGTTTTGCAGAATCTGGAATGAACTGTTCAATCGATATTCCATCAGCCATTCCATCGGGGTTTTTCCTGTCATCGACTTCACTTTTCTTGTCAGTGTGGCTTTGCTGACGGTAAGTTTGCCAGCCAGTTCGTCGACAGTTATAGTGCTGTCTGTGTAGCATTCAGACACTTTTTCCATGAACGACTGCAAAAATGGATGGATCTCATTCTTTTCCACGTCATCTTTGTTCATCGTCTGCTCTTTCATCCGTGTCGACATAGAAGCCTGCATGATAAGTTTTTGATGCTCCTGACGCACTTTTAGGATATTGGTCAGTTTCAGTAACAATTCCAGCTGACTGAATGGTTTGACTACATAATCAATGGCTCCACAGAGCAATCCCAACAGACGGTCGACAGCGTCGTTTTTCGATGACACAAACAATATTGGAATATGTTTTGTCCGTTCTGAGGCATACAGTTGTTTTGCCATTTCTGCCATACTCAGTTCAGATTTGTCCATATCGCTCACAATGATATCTGGCAGTTGTGAGTCAGCCACATTCACAGCCTCTGCACCGTCTGAAGTGACGATGACATTGAAGTAGTCGCTCAGCATTTCTTTTATCTCAAGTCGGGTCTTTTCATTCTTGTCGACAATAAGAACGGTGTTCTCTTCCCATACCGACTTGTCTTCTATCATCTCCACCACTTCGTTATGAGTCAGATGCGTCATCTCGTCGTCGCTACTGCTTATGACTGAGAATAATGGGTTGTTCAGGTCGTGAGACAATACATTGATCAGTTTCCTGCGCTCTTCAATTGTTTGGTTCAGTTTTTTGGTCTGCTGTTCCATCTTTTGTCTCAATAGGAGAGTCTTTTTCCTGATATAAAATGAAAGACCAAGGACCAAAAGTGAAATGGCAATGAGAGTGAACCACCATGTCCTCCACCATGGTGGCAAAACGATTATTTTCAAAGCGATACGTGGATAGCTGTAATTCATATTCGCACGTGATGCCTCCACCTCCAGTGTGTATGTGCCAGTGGGAATATAGTTGAATGAGAGAGTCCTGGTATCTTTCATAGGGATCCATTCGTCTTGTAGTCCTACCATACGATATCGCAATTGCACTTTATCATACTTAGCGTAGTCTATCACATCTACTTCTATTCCAATGTCTTTCATCCAATACTCCAATTCAATTCCGTCCATTTCAGACAAAGCACCGTCTTTCAGGACAGAAGATCCCGGCATGATTTTTTTTCTTGCGACGTAAAGGCTGGAGAAAGAGATATGTTTGACGGTGGTGTCAGGAAAGATCTTTGACGGATTGAAACGATAGAATCCATTTGTCGTTCCCAGACAGATTCTTCCTTTGGAATCTATGAAACTTGATTTTAAATAGAAAAGATCATGGTAGTTGCCTGGAAGATATTCAAAATTCTTTTGTTTGGGGTCGAAAGAGATTATCGCACTGTAGGAAGCCAACCAAATTCGATTGTGGCTGCCACATTTGAGAATTCGATAATTGTCGTCTGGGAGAAAGGAGAGTGTGTCGAATCGAATACCGTCTGATGAATAGCGGAAAATGCCATTGTTTGAGCAGACGTATAGGTTTCCGTCTTCGTCAGTGTCTGCATCGATGATGTTATAGGGTGAATGTGACCGCTCTTCATAAAGTTCTGGACGGATTGCCTTGACTTTTTTGCCATCGTAGAGCCATAGCATATTTGTTGCCAAAATCCACATGTATGAATCTTTTCCCTGATATGTACGAACTATCCATTTGCTATTCAGCTTCTTTATGGAATCATTCTGCAATATTAGTTTTTCCCATAGTCCCGACGGGCGTTTCAAATAAAGGTCGTCATTAGCGGTGTTTCCCCAGATAGTGCCGTCTTCCGATTTAGATACATGGAAGAAAATTTTAGACGGATTAGAGATGGTGTCGTAAGAGATCTCCGATGAAATGCCTGTTTTTATATTCAGGGTTTGAATGCCACCTCCCCACGTCGACACAAATATGTTGTCTCCCGTCGAACAGATTCCTGTGACATTGTTGTTTTTCAGAGAATAGTGTTGTATATGACGTAGGTCGGACGACACAGAGTAGACTCCGTTTCCGTCGGTGCCAACCAATAGGTTTCCATTCGCATCTTCAGCGAAAGAAGTGCACATGTTGGCAGGAAACCCGAAATCACCGGAAAAGATAATGTTGTAGTCATCTTGTGGATGCACACACCATAATCCAGTGTTGTGTGTGCCAATCCATATTGCCCCATCGTCGCCCTCTGCCAATCCATATATTTTTTTTATTTCATCAGACGTGCCGTTGTAAGGAATCACGGAATTGAACACTGTATTTTCGGTTAACGAATCTGCATACCATAATCCGTCGCCATCTGTGGCAAACCATATGCGGCCGTCTTTCCCTTGCAAAAATTTTGATACACTTTTGAATGGTACGGATACTGATGTTTTTTGAGACAGGTCGTTTTTTGAAAAGATCCATATCTCATCTTCCATAAAAGTCACCGCTATTTTATCTTTATCAATTGGCATCACACAAGTGACAGGGTGGCAATTATCATGCTCTTCATCAAATGTACGCAGCACGTGTCCTTGTTCATCATATATTGTCAGCTGATTGAAAGATCCTAGCCAGAAGTGGTTGTTTGAGTCTACGTATAATGAAGAGATGAACGGTGAATGGATTGAGTCGTAAGCGGCAAAATGAGAGTTGAACCGTCCGCTTTTTTCATCATATTTGAATACATGTTCGGTTGAAAACACATAGTAGTCTCCTGATGGCGAAACACATGTTCCCTTCATTTGAGAATAGCCCAGTGTGTCCATTTCGTCTGGCATCAACTCTACAAAAATATCTTTTTTGCGATCGTATTCCTGGAACATTCCGCCGAACCCGCCAAAAACGATACGGTTATGTCCAATATGTCTGACGTAGTATATGTCGTCTCTATGCAGGGACGGATATTCTTTTTTACGATAATGTTTGAACAGGGATCCATCAAAACGGTCGAGTCCAAAATCTGTTCCTATCCAAAGAAAGCCTGTCGAATCTTTTGTGAGAGAAAACACAAGATTTGAAGAAAGCCCATCTTTTGAAGAAAAATGGTCAAATCTTGCATATTTCACATTCTCCGCTGAATAGACGGAAAAAACAATCAATGAAAATATTAGAAACAAGGCTCGCCTCATGGTGTATGTCTCATGGTTTGTGATATGAAGATATACAATTAAATTGAAATTCAAACGATAAAGTCGAATTTGGTTTTAGATTGCTTGAAAATCAAGAGAAAGATTTCAAAAAATTATTGGAGTGATGATATTGGCGGACACCTGTGAGATTTTAATGAGCGAAAAGAATAAAGTAAAATGTGTGAGAATCTCTCCCCACACATTTCTCTTTAACGTACTATAATTTATTTAGTGAATTTAAATACTGCTCCATTTTCCAGGCACAGTATATAGATTCCAGATGGAAGATGAGAGATGTCTATGCTGTAGTCATCTGAGAATCCTTGGCATACCACACTTCCTGTCACGATCATTATGGTAAATGATTGCTTCCCGCAGTTTGCCAGAAAGATCTTGTCCCCATCAAGATAGATGTCAGTTTTTAATGTGTTTATGTTATCAATTGAGGTATGCAGAGATTCTGCTTTTTTCTCTCGTGCTTTGTTGAAAAATGAAATCATATCCGGACATTTGTCTTCACTGACTCCATGTTGTCCTCCCGTCGGAATATATTCGCATTCGACGCCTCCTTTTTTCAACTCATCATACAACATCTCACTTTGACATTGTGCCACGATAGCGTCAGCTGAGCCATGCACAATCATATATGGAGGATCGCTAGGGTCAATAAATGTGACAGCTGTGGCAAGTGCATATTTGTCCGGACATTGTGATGCTGAACAGTTGCCAAACAATGGTGTGATGAAACTGTTCAAATCCATCGCGTTTCCACAGTTCACTTTATCCAGGATTACAGGTCCCGACCAGTCACACACTGCATCCACACTGCTGCTGAATTCTGTGAAATTGCCGATATTGCCTTCAATATCCATTGTTGTAGAACCGACCGTGTACTCTTTTTCGACATTGCGGGATGTTCCCATCATTGTCGCCAAATGGCCACCTGAAGAGAATCCAGAGATAGCTATGAATGATGTGTCCACTTTTAATTCTTCTGCGTTTCCTCTCAGATAACGGGCTACTGCCTTTATGTCGTTTATCTGACCTGGCCACTGCGCGTCACTGTTCGAACGATGGTTTGGAGTCACGAAAATATAGCCAGCCTCCACAGCCGCTTTTCCTACGGATCCCAAATCTGCATTCCCTTTACTGTTGTTGCTCGACCATGCACTACCATAGATGTGTATGATTACAGGATAAGAGTCTTTTGCCTCTTTAGGGTAATAGACATCCATTGCATGATAGGTTTTGCCGTCTCCAGCATAGTTGATGTCTTTCTTAGACGGATACGAATTGAGATTTTCGCTGTTGCCATATCCGCCAAACCCATACTGTGCATACGAATACATGCCACACAGGGATAAAATAGTAAGTAATAGCTTTTTCATAAACTGTAACTTAATAATAAAGTGAAAGATTGAGTAGCAATTCACATAAAATATATGTTGAATTGCACCGTCAAAAATAGTGCTAAACGACAAATTGGGATGGTAATGTGGTATCAAACTCTGGTAATCTAGTATAATTGTTCCCAACTCGTCAAAATTGTATCCTCTTGTGGCTGTTTTTTGCTTATTTGTGTGATTGTGTCTTAATGTTTTGTGCTTTTAGTAGGGGAATTTCCTATAGATTCACCACTCTGCCGACAAACAGTATGGCTCCTGTCTTTTCGTCGACTATGGCATAAATGAACGGATGGTTGGCAATGAATATGTTATGCTCAACAGGACTTTTGCCACCCCAAATCGCCATCGTCCAATGAGTGACAGCTGCGGCTTCAGTTCCTCTTTCGTTAACTTTAATCCTTGCGGTTTGCTCGTATTCTGAAACATAAAGACTGTCAGTAATTTGGTTAAGTGAATTGGCATACTGAATGAATATAGACTGAACGCCCATCCCTTTCAATAGATTTTTCAGATCGATATTTGTTTTAGTTTCAAAATGTGGAACCAAAACCTCATCAAAGTTTTTCTCAGTGAATTTCATTTTGTTCCACTCTATCTTGTTTATGATGGAGTCGACGTCGTAGTAGTCATCACAAGCTTTTTTTCTATCATCTTTTTCCCCTGTAGCTGTCTCGGATTGTAAAGACAGACTAGGGTCTATGTTCCATTTGGATGCTTTATCGAATCTGGATATGTTGAATTCTCTGTTATTGGGAGTGTCGGAAAAATAGGGTTGCTGAATATCAAATTTGTGTGAGACGGTGCTTGTCTGCAAAAAATCATTGTCTTTCAATGATTGAAAGTATTCTTCACTTATTCCGTATCTCAACTGAGGCAAGACCACGATCATGCTGTAGTCGGAATCCTTATAGAACAGTTTGATGGCTCTGAAATAGGAGTTGCTATAGCAATACATTTTTTCATTTTTGTATTGCAGGTATTTGCATTTGCCTTCCTTACCGTCTCTATTTTTGAAAGGCGTTTCTGTGGTTGGGGTTTGGGGTTTTATCTCCCAAACACCATTGAAATAGGTGCTGTTTATACCTATCATAACATCATTTGGATTCACGGATGGCGCGTCATTGATGAATCCATTTGTATGCTCAACAATCCATTTTTGTATCTCCTCTTTGACTTCTTGTTTTTTAAAATCGGCGACGTGAATGTCGGCTTTGTAGAAACGTGATGCTGTGTTGAGGAATTCTCGTTTGATTTTGCCTTTTATTGTGTCGGAAATCCATAGTCCATTGGCTATCAACAGTTTGTTGTATGACGATTGGTCGGACGAAGACAAAATCTGATTGTTGTAGTTGTTTACATCAGAAAGAGTCAAACCGTTATAGTTGAGGGCTTGCATGATTTCAGTTCTGGCTTTTTGGTTTGCTCCGTTTAAGAGCACTCCCAGAGATTGGTTGAGGCTTACGGGGCTGAACACGAAATTCTCGTTACTGTTCTTTGTCATGACGACAGATTGGAAAAACTTGTTGATAAAGTCTCCTTGTCGGTTGTTTATCTCTGTTTGCGACGGATTACCAGCCATCGATGTAAAACAACATAAAACCAGAATGAAACAGATAAAATTCTTCATTGTAAACATAATTTAAAATGTGTTAGAAAACCATTTGAATATCTTTCACATCCATTTTCTGACATTCGTTGATGTCCATCATTGCGTTGATGAAATAGATGTGTGAGTAAAGATGGATATCCTCGCGTCGAATCTTACGCATTTTTATAATTCCTTTATCGAGAAGACGTTGACGGCAGGTTCCGTTTAGCAGGGTTTCTTCTGGAGTGAACAATCCTCCATCTGCACCTTCAAACACCACGTTGCAGTAGGATGCGTCCGTCACCATGCCATTGCGGATAATGATGACGTCGTCTGTTCCTGCTTTGGCAACCAGACGTTTCAGATCATCACGGTTGGTAGATTTGTAGGTATAGTCTATATTGTCATCTTCCACGATTGCCACAGATTTTCTCATCTTGGCTTCGTATGGTGAGAATTCAATGCTTTCTATATCTTTGCCATAAACAATGCGACATTTGTATTTTCCTTTCTTCGCGTCGTCTGGAATCTTTTTGGAAAGATCTGAAACTTCGATATCTGAACCGAAAAAGTGGTTTGTTGTTCGGTTCATACGTTGGATGTGGTAGCTGACGTGTTGTGGCTCACCGTCGCGGATGCAAATGACTTCAGAAAATTTTGGCTCCATAGTCGGAAGATATATTTTTTGTTTTACCTCTTCGTATTCACTCTTCGCATCACTTTTCGCTGTGATTCCACCTCCACTGCGGAAGTAGAGATTTCCGTCGGCATCTTGCTCAATGAAGCGGATAAGCACACCGCTGTCCAAGGCTTTGCCGTCATAATATCCGAACACTCCTGTGTAGAATCCACGTTCGGTCGTCTCTGCTTTTTTTATTGTGGCGACGGTGGAGATTTTGGGAGCACCGGAAATACTTCCTGCTGGCAACATATCCAATATTATATCACCGACTTTCGATCTCCAGTCTGCGGATAGTTGTCCTTTTATCTCTGAACTCACTTGCAGAATGCTTTTCTCCTGACCTTTGATCAAAGTGATATATCTGTAGCGAGCCACGTGGACGTTGGAAGCGTTCATGCTGATGTCGTTCCTCAGCAGGTCTACCACAGTGGCATGTTCCGCCGTCTCCTTAGGATTGCTCAATATTGTCTCTTCTGCGTTTGGCAGAGAAGCGTCGATGGTTCCCTTCATCGGATCTGTCGAGATCGTACCGTCTTCCTGAATCAAGACAAAACGCTCCGGCGAGAAGCAGACAAAACGCTCCGGCACATAAAGACGGTATGGGGCATCTGTGGAATCAAAGATCTCTTTGATGGAGAGATTTGTGGAGACGGGAGTCCTTGATGTCAGGTTCACAAGAAAACTGTCTCCTCTTTGCAATGCCTGTTTTACGATGTTGAAGCGTCGTTCGTAGTCGTCAAACGGTTCACTGCGGAAACTGATATTGTCGGTTTTCTTAGTTAAAGCAGTCGCTGGTTTACTGTTTCCTCCGAGTGTCGTTTGAAACAATATTTCGGTTTGCTCAGACGGATTCTCTATAAAAAGAGCTTCATTGAGTTCAAAATTGAATGCAAACAAGAACGGAATGTTTTGCTTTGCACATTCATTCATCTTGCTTACTACGATATGAATATCAGAGTAGAACATGTCGAATCACTGATTTTTTGTTCACAATGCAAAGATACTAAAGATTAACAGAAAACACACCTATATAAAAACAACTCCGTTGTTGGTACAGGAAAATATGTCATAAATGACATTGAAAACAGCCTAACGCAGAAAATAAAACGTAAGAAAACATGCAGTTTTCTACTGTTTGTTTTTTCCCGTTTAGGGTTTTCAAAAACAAACTAGTTTGTGGTTTTTCCAAGCATTATAATAAATGCTGTTTTCTGTTTGAAATCATTTAAACTAAATGTGGGGAAACTTGAGTGACTGAAAAATAGATTTTACATTTTGATATATCTTCATTTCTTGCTGTTTTTTACGTCTTTATTTGTTTGAATTGTTTTTGCTTATTAACTTTGCATATGTGAATGTATGAATGAAATGGCTTTTTTGTCCATACATTCCAGTAAAAGGAAATGGTCAATGTCGGATAAACTCACGCCTGAACAGCGTCATAAATGTATGTCGCATATACGGGCCAAAGATACGAAGCCCGAAGTCGTCGTGCGGAAATGGTTATGGGCTGAGGGGTTTAGATACAGACTTTATGTAAAGGGTCTACCTGGTTCTCCAGATATCGTGATGAAAAAGTATAAGACAGTGATTTTCATCAACGGTTGTTTTTGGCATGGTCATAATCTTGTATACAGAGGTGAGAATGAGGATGTTGTCGATAGCAAGTGCTGTCGGATACCCAAAACTCGCACAGATTTCTGGATCCAGAAAATCACACGTAATATGCAGCGAGACTATGTTAACGTCATGCGTTATAAGAGGGCTGGCTGGCATGTGTTGACAGTGTGGGAATGCCAGTTGAAGGGCAGGGAGCAGCAGCTTCAGACACTGATGGCATTGTCGCACAAAATCAACTCCATTATTCTTGATTCCTACCGTCTGCCCAAGAGGTATGATTTTGAACCTGAAGAGGAGATGGCGATGGTGGCGGAGGAGTCGTTCGATTACGGAAAGAAATGAAACATAACAATATATGAAAAAAACATTATTTGCAATTCTGGTGGCGTTATCTCTCGTAGGATGTGGTAATCAGCGGAAACCTACGGAGGTGAAGTGTAGCCAAAGACGCTATACAAAATCTCTTGTTTTGTATTATTCGCAGACACATGTGACGGAGAAGGTTGCAAAATTGTTCGCAGAAGCCACTTCTGCGGATCTGGATTCGATTGTGCCTGTTACTCCGTACAATGGCTCTTTCACAGAGACAATAGAGAGATGTCAGAAGGAGATGGAGAGGAATGAAAAACCTCAGTTGATTAAGCCTATGAATGTAGATGTTGCTGAATATGATACAGTATATCTCGGATATCCTATATGGTTTGGCGTTGCTGCCCGTCCTGTCGAAGCATGGTTTATGAGATTTGATTTGAGGGGAAAGACGGTGATTCCTTTCTGCACATTCGGTAGTGGAGGATTGGAGACGAGTGTTGCTGCACTTAGGAGAATGGCTCCCAGTGTGAATATTTTGGATGGTTTCGGGATTCGTTCTGTTCGTATAGATAAGGCTGAGGAAGAGATAAATGAGTTTCTTATCCGAAGCGGAATTAAACCAGGAACAGTGGAGGAAATTCCACCATTTGGAATGAAGAGAAGTCTGAATGATGAGGAAAAGTCTATTTTCGACGCTGCTTGTGGCGACTATATTTTCCCACTTGGCACGCCTGTGCTGGTTTCTAGCCGCACCGTCAAGAATGGCACTGAATATTGTTATGTCACAGACAGTAAAGACCAAGATGGTAAGCCTGCTCGATCGGAGGTGTATGTGATCGTGAGCAACGAGGATGGAGTTGGTCCGGAGTTTACAAAAGTGGTGAGATGATATGAAAAGAGTGCTCGAATATCTTAGGAATCTTGCTGCCAACAACAACAAAGTGTGGTTTGATGCCCATAAAGACGAATACCTTTTGGCAAAAAAGGTGTTTGAGGATTTCACGGAGCAGTTGATAGCGAAGGTTGAGGCATTTGATCCGACTGTAAAAGGTTTGACGGTGAAGGATTGCACATACCGTATATATCGCGACGTGAGGTTCAGCAAAGATAAGAGTCCATACAAGACTCACATGGGATGCTATATCTGTCGTGGAGGAAAGAAATCTGGCTACAGCGGTTATTATTTCCACGTCGCAACAGAGCAAGGTGATGTTTATCCTACAGGTCACATGCTTGCAGTCGGAGATTATTGTATTGATCCAAAGGCATTGAAGGTTCTTAGAGAGGATATTGTGGACGGT
Organism: uncultured Bacteroidales bacterium; assembly: GCA_946405045.1. Classification (GTDB taxonomy): domain Bacteria; phylum Bacteroidota; class Bacteroidia; order Bacteroidales; family Paludibacteraceae; genus UBA1723. The sequence goes on from CAMJFV010000022.1 coordinate 12,716, forward strand.
GGTGGTGATTTCCAGGAAATTCTTGACACTAAGGTTGATCCATCTTTCCATCTCGACAAAACATTCCAATTGAAGCGTCCGCCTAAAGGGTATGACGACTCTACTCCATATATAGATTTGGTGAAATATAAGGTCTTCTGCTTGTGTAGCGAACCGTCGACAGAAGAGATTTTATCACCTACGCTTGCCGATGATGTGGCAGAGAAGTTTAAGACAACAAAACCATTCCTCGACTATATCAATCGTGCGATTGAATATGTGAAGGAGGGGAATGAAGATTGAAAATGTGAAAGTTATATCATATAAATGTGAAGTGCGGATTTTGTAAAATTCGCACTTCTCAGTTTAAAAATTCTTCATAATTAGGATAAAACAGTCAAAAGTACTTGATGAAGTTCGATTTTTACGTCAAATTCTTTTTGATGAGTTAAACTACATTAACTTTACCCTCGAAACTTATTACTCTAATAACATAAAAAACATGAAAAAACTTATTTACTCAATCATTAGTTCGGCACTTATTGTGCCGGTTGCTCAAGCTGGCACAGAGTACATTAACGTTGGTGGCTCAAACCGTGAAATTTATGTTCACGCACCAAGTGGATTAACAGACAACCGTCCGTTGCTTATTTCCTGTCATGGAATGGATCAGAACATTAACTATCAGCGTAACATGGCACAGTGGGAATCGGTTGCCGACACGGCTAATTTCCTAGTTGTTTATCCCGGTGGTGGAACAGGCTACTCTACATGGGACATCAGTGGAGACAAAGATGCCAATTTCATTTCGGCTATTATAGATGAGATGGCTAAAAAGTACAACATCGACAAATCTCGCGTCTATATGTCGGGATTCTCAATGGGAGGTATGCTTACTTACCATTTGATGAACAAACTTCCCGATAAAATCGCGGCTTTTGCTCCTGTATCAGGACATTTGATGGGTACTCCAAGTTACACAGCTAACAGACCTCTTCCTCTAATCCATGTGCATGGTACGAGTGACAGCGTTGTAAATTACGAACAGTCTGAAAACTATGTGAAGGATTGTGCTAAACACAACAAGTGTAAGTCGGATCCTGTCGTAACAAAATATTCAAACGGCAATCCGTCTTGTAC
>CAMJFV010000023.1 GCA_946405045.1 uncultured Bacteroidales bacterium
TCAAAAAGAGAAAGAGGACAAGTGATTATCCCACGGTCTAATCTGGCTCTCAACCTGATTCCCGACGGACTCAAAGAACTGGGATTCCAAGTAACCACGGTTACAGCATACGAAAACAAGATGCCAAGCAATCCCAAGAAAGTTGACCTGTCGAAAATCAGCCGCATCATATTCACGTCGCCCAGCACAATTGATAATTTTATAAAATTGTACGGGTATCTGCCGACGGATAAAGAATTAAAGACCAGAGGTATAGTCACAGAAAATCATTTGACGCAAATACTAAATAAAAACATATAAAATGATCAGATATAGAGAATTCAGAAAAGATCAGGCCACTCGCGACCGATATGCTGACGTAAATGTGAAAGCTGAGGATTTCATATTTCCATACTTCGTTGTGGAAGGTACTGGCATAAAAAGCGAAATCTCAAGTATGCCTGGCATTTATAGATTTTCCATCGACACTTTGGTGGATGATGTTAAGGAAGTTTACAAATTAGGTATAAATAAAATATTGTTGTTCGGTGTCATCGAAGACAAACTGAAAGATGAGCGAGGATCATTAGCCTATACAGAAGACGCTCTTGTATGCAGAGCCGTCAAGGCCATCAAAAAGGCAGTGCCAGAAGTATTGGTCTTCACTGACGTCTGCCTTTGCGAATACACAAGCCACGGACATTGCGGATTGTTGAAAGACAACGACGTCGACAACGATGCCACTCTACCTTTGCTTGCAGAGATGGCTTACGTCCACGCTAAAGCAGGAGCTGATTTTGTGGCACCGTCGGCAATGATGGACGGACAGATCGAAGCTCTTCACAAGAGACTGACAGAGGCCGGACTTCGTGACAAATGCAAGATCATGGCCTACTCCGCAAAATATGCGTCCGCTTATTACGGACCATTCAGAGACGCAGCCGACTCTGCCCCATCTTTTGGCGACAGAAGAACATATCAGATGGATTTCAGAACCCATGATCAGGGAATCGGAGAGATAGAGGCAGACGTTGCGGAAGGAGCAGACTGGACTATGGTGAAACCAGCCATGCCATACCTTGATATAATCGCCCGTGGTGTGGAGAAATTCCCTAACATACCTATGGTAGCATACCAAGTGAGTGGAGAATACTCAATGGCAAAAGCTGCGGCAAAAATGGGTTTTCTTGACGAGAAACGCATCGTGTTTGAAAGCCTCATCGCAATCAAGAGAGCCGGAGCAAAATACATCATTACTTACTACGCTAAAGAATACATGCAGAGATGGGCATAAACAACAGAGAAAAATCAGCAGCGGCTTTTGCCGAAGCTCTTCAGGTAATTCCAGGAGGAGTCAATAGTCCTGTGCGAGCTTTACGCAGCGTGGGCACAACCCCTCTTTTCGTCAAAGAAGCCAAAGGAGCATACGTCACAGATATTGACGACAACAAATTCATCGATTTCTGTATGTCGTGGGGAGTCTTCATCCTAGGACATAACCAAGAGAAAGTCAGCAAGGCGGCAGTCGACGCAGTTATGCGCGGAAGCAGCTACGGAATACCTACTGTAAGCGAAACAATTCTGGCACAAAAAGTCAGAGAGGCTATCCCTTCAATGGAACGTCTACGTTTCGTGAATAGTGGTACAGAAGCCACTATGTCAGCGATACGTGTTGCGCGCGGATACACCGGCCGTGATATATTGGTGAAATTTGAAGGCAACTATCATGGTCACGCAGACCATCTGCTTGTAGCCGCAGGTTCAGGTGTAGCGAACATCTCTAACGCATCCTCAGCCGGAGTGCCTAATGATTTCGTTAAACACACCGTCGTACTGCCATATAATGACACTGAAGCTCTAAAGAAATATTTCGCTGAGAACGGAGACAAAGTGGCTGCACTTATCCTTGAACCAGTGGCATGCAACATGGGTGTGGTGGTTCCTTCAGAAGAATTCCTAAAAACAACCAGAGAGGTGACATCCCAGCATGGAGCAGTATTGATCTTCGACGAGGTGATAACAGGCTTCCGTCTTTCAAGAGGTGGCGCACAACAAAGATTCGGAATCAAACCTGATATGACCACAGTAGGAAAGATTGCAGGAGGTGGATTCCCAGCAGCCGCATTTGGAGGAAGAGAAGACATCATGCGTTGCCTTGCTCCAGACGGCCCTGTTTATCAGGCTGGCACACTAAGTGGAAACCCAGTGGCAATGGCAGCAGGAATAGAGACTTTGAATCAGTTGTCTCGCTCAGGATTCTATGAAGAACTTGAGGAAAGAAGCAACAAGTTCATTGAGAAGTTGGAAAAGATTGTTGAGGGCAAAGGCATCCAGCTCAACCGTTGCGGCTCAATGTTCACATTGTTTTTCAACGATGATCCTGTACGCAATTTCCAAGACACAAAGAGAAGCAATCAGGAAAGATTCGCTAAATATTTCAGAAATATGCTCAGCAGAGGCATTTATGTAAGCCCATCACAGTTTGAGGGCAATTTCATATCAGCTTGCCACACACAAGAGATACTTGACTATGTGTTGCAAAGTATTAAGGAGAGCATAGAGTAAAATATTTGTCTTATAAAGTTAAAAGCCAACAGAGTGAACCTCCGTTGGCTTTTTTTTCAGTTCGTTTGTTCTACCAAATCATCCAAAATTTATCTTGCTTATTATCAAACCATCAGCAATTTAACAATTTCCGACTCAATCTCTTCTGGCGTTACTGTCGGAGCAAAACGCTTCACAACATTACCTTCCTTATCCACCAGGAATTTTTCGAAATTCCACTTGATATCACTCTTCTTGCCACTCTTACCATTGATTTTTGACGTAAACGAAAGAAGCAGATTCTTAAAACTGAATCCTTTATCATCACGCTCCTCTATAGCATTTTTCAAGAAAGTGTAGAGTGGAGATTCGTTTTCCCCATTCACATCTATCTTTTTGAAACGAGGAAAAGTAGTGTCGTACTTCAATGTACAGAATGAAGAAATTTCCTCATCGTTCCCCTTAGCCTGCTCCATAAACTGGTTGCAAGGGAAATCAAGGATTGTAAAGTCGACCGACTGATACTTGCGGTAAAGTTTCTCCAATGCCTCATACTGAGGTGTTAAACCACAACCTGTTGCTGTATTGACTATCAGCATAACCTTGCCCTGATACTCACTAAGTGAAACCTCCTTATCCTGAAGGTTCTCACGCTTTATAACTTTGATGTCGTAGATACCCATAATCATAATTTTTTATCGTTTGCGACTCATTTTCTTTTTTCAGCATAGACGAATAATCAATCTCTTACTGAACTCAATGCAAAAATAATAAAATATTTATATCGTGCACAACATTTATTATTTTATTTTGAATTATTTTTTGATTTTTAGTGAAAAGCCATAAAAAATACCATGTTAAGCTTCAATTTTCTTCATTTTTAAAATAAAAACGGTGGAGAATCCGCAGATTCCCCACCGTTGAATAATTTCAAGTTGATAACTTTAATTACAACACTCGCTGAAAATTCTTATTAAAGTCATTCTTTCATCAATTTGATCGAATAGATTTTCCTACCCATAGAATCCAACGCCACAACAATATTTATATCATCTTTTTGTTTGAATTCACAAATTCCAGCATAATTGAACTTTCCAATAAACATTCCTCCTACACTATAAACCATATAAGTAAGATTTTCTGGTCTGCAGTTTGGAATGTCATGAGAAGGTGACAAGAACCCCTGTCCCACATATCCGTCTACAATATTGACATCTTTTGCACCAGCAGGAATCTTATAATGAAGATTATCATTTGTATAATGCTCTTTCACACGTACACTATCAAGAGAATATGAAATTGTCCATCGCGTGGCAATAGAGTCAGTTGTTTGGACAGGAGTGCCTAAATCCAAATATGTGATTTTATCAGTGTCAGCACAACCAAGACCATATATATCCAACTTGTCGTCATGAGTCAGATACAGATCACGTCCTTCAAAGAAATAACCTTCAAACTTATTCTCCATCAAAGGGTTATTGTTGACGTAGATTATAGAATCTTTATACAATCCCTTGACCGTCATTTGTATTGTATCTCCCAAATCAAAGAAATCGCTCAGATTAAAACAGTAGAATTTATGACGTACTTCACTCCATTCATAAAATTCTTCAGTTTCTACCAAAAAGTTTCGCATTTCATTGCTCTTCAAAGCTAACGACATATCAGTGGTAAGACTATCCAACATATAATCTATCGTGTTCTTAGAGAACGCCGTACCAGCTAAGACACATGTTCTGTCAATGTATGGATGCTTGAACTTATCCAAAGAGAACATCTTTTTATATACTTCACATGCCGACTCTGTATTTGCCCAACCAAATTCCTCAAATGGTTTCACTCTCAATAAAAAATTATAGTATGGATATAAGGCATTATACATGGTACCATCCAGATCCTTCATGATCCAACGCCATTTTTTTGTCCTTTGCTTATCATACCAAATTGCGATGTTATTATATGGAAAATCAACATTCGCAAAGTAAGCCTGCGTCGACACGTAATTCATGAATGCATTAACATCCAACAATTCCGCCATTTGCTCATAAGTGGACTTGCGTGATTGGAATGTTTCCCTGAAATGAACATAGTTTGGATACGACTCCTCGTCTAACCAATTATCATAAATTCCCGTACCAGTTTCCACATATTCGATGTCGCTTACCTTATTGTGGTTAGCCCAAATCATATCATCATTATCACGCTCCTGTAAATGCATAACCTGCTTGTATACACCGTTGATGCAAAATTGTACATTTCGTTGAGCTTGAAAATCGACATCATAATATCTGGCAAATCGCCCGATAGCAGTCTGTGAAAGCATATCTTTGAGCGCCTCCATAAAGTTATCACTTTGACCAGAAGAACGAATCGTCATACTCTTCTGCTTATCTGCATTTGGTCTCAAATGTCCCCAAAAAACACCCTTGAAATGCTTATCGCCAAAACGCTTGTTGGCATAAATGACCATAGATTTATTTGTTGCACTTATACGTGAAGCATTGCCGCTCACACGAGTCTCTGACAATTGGTTGAAGCCGGAGTCCAAAGAGTCTCCTGAATAATACTCCACATTGATGGGTCTGCGCCAATTGTATAAATAGTTATAATCACCCATCCATGATTTTGGAGAAGGATTGTCTCCATGAGACCTCGCATAATCGGTTGCACTCGATAAAATACCTATATTTTTATTGTATAGATAATCCTTATCACAAACAATATTAATGATAGGCATCTTATTATCAATATCAAAGAAATACGTTTGAGTTTTACTGATTTTGCTGATCGCACTATTGCTAAAAGGTTTAGCTCTGATAACTGTCGTTTTACTGATATAAATAGAATCATTATACAAATCACTATTCTCTGTCGGCTCCTTACCATCAGTCGTATATCTTATGACAGCATCTTCAGGATAGTCACCTTTCAAACTTAGTTTTAAGTAGAACGGCTCTTTTTTAACTCCACCATTAACTGAAAAGTCTACCTTTTTGAGAACCCTCTCACAATTGGTATTATTATTCTCTTTTTCAGGAGTAGAGATTCTAAAATGAGACAAACTATCAGGGAAATCAGGCAGACGTCCCCAAGAAACTTCAGGTGATATCATTTCAGGATACGGGAGAGAATCCACCAACACACCATTGTTGTCCCACAAATAGACAACACCTGGTTTGTCAGAGTTTAATCTGAAATCAGTGTGTTGACTCTTATTCTCATTGTCGCAATAAATAAGAGCATAACCACCAGCAGGTATCTTTAAAGATTCTAGCAATGTAAAGGCAAAGTCAACATTGTTGACCTCCGAAATAGAATAACCTTTTAAATCAATTTTTTGATCACTTGAATTATGAACCTCTACCCATGAGTCTGGATATTCATTAAAATAATCCAACACTCCTCCAAAGTTGCTTTGCATGATTTCTGTTATAGTCACATTCGCAAACAAGGAGTTAAACGAAAATGCAAGCATGGACAATATAATCCCTATCTTGCTTTTAGAAAATAAATACATCATAAACCTAACTAACTAAAAATAAAATGCTTTTTATTCGCATTAAAACCCTATTAACTGTCTCCAAAATTAATCATTATTCCTAAACATTTACAATCCACTACCATTTTTAGGCATACTTTTCTACAATTTCCCAAATAAAACGTGAAAAACAGAAAACCTACTGACATAATGTTGTCACTTACCCCATTTTACCTTTGTCATGTCGAAACAAAAAAGATCGACATTAGTATTAATCTTTAATTTCTAAAAAAATGAGAATAACAACAGTAAAGGCAAAGAAAGTGATGAAATTCACTACCAAAGCAACTCTCAAAGACCTCGACAAGTACACAGGTACAAAGCCAACCGAACTTTATGCTGAGGCTCAAAAATGCGGTTATCAAACCTATGAGCCTCAGATTTGGCAATATACAGGAGCTGATGGCAAACCAGACACTGTATTCCAACTGGAGATAATGCTTCCTATTATAGGCGAAGGAAACGGATTGAAACCAGAAGGATTCGAAATCGGTGAGATCAATGAATTTAAAGCACTTCAGACACTTCACGAAGGACCTTGGGCTGAACTCGGACCTGTCTACTGCAAACTGATGAAACATGTCGCAGACAACACTCTACAGATAACAGGTATAACACGTGAAGTTTACATCCGTTGTGATTTTGAGAATCAGGAAAACTGTATCACAGAAGTGATGATAGGACTGGTCTGAAATAACATGATGTTTTGATCACCACAAGTTTTTCAAAATTACCTTTGATTAATTTGTGGTGATTTGCTATAATTGCAACACTTGATTAATAAAAACAAAATGAATCGCACCGACCGCCTTCAGGCTATTCTCACACATCTACAGTCAAAAAAAGTGGTGACTGCCCAAGAACTTGCCGACAGGTTCGACCTCAGTTTAAGGACCATCTACAGAGATATCCGTGCTCTTGAAGAGAGCGGTATTCCAATAGGAGCTGAGGCTGGCGTCGGATATTTCATCAACGACAATTATACACTACGTCCTGTTGCTTTCACAAAAGAGGAGGCATCAGCACTGATCATGGGAGCAAAGTTGTTTTCACAAAACTCCGACCGCACCGTCAACAAAGATTATGAAAGTGCACTTTTCAAAATAAAAGCCATCCTGAAACCACAGGAAAAAGAGACTGCAGAGACTATTTCCAAACACGTCGAAGTGATCGGCAACAATCCCGTCAAAAACCTATATATCAGCGATATTCAGAAAGCCATCACCGATAGAAAAATACTGAAAATCAAATATGTATCATTAAAAGAGACAGAACCAGTGGAACGTATGCTCGAATGCGTGGGGCTATGCAACTATCTCGGCAATTGGCATCTGTTTGCTTGGTGCCGACTGAGAAAAGATTATCGTGATTTTCGTCTTGACAGAATCACCGACCTTCAAGTCACCGACTTGACATGCTCTAAAGATGATATACTCTCTATTTCCGAATTTCTCGAATCACAGAAACCCTTTGACCAGACTCCCAATATCAGTTTCCGTATCAAAAAAGATGTTTACCGTTACCTTGACAACAGGAAAGAGTATTATGGCTTCGTTTACGAGGAAGAGTTGAGCGATTCATACGTATTGCATTTCTATTCCGACAACTATGACAGCATAGCATTTATGATTCTAAACTCAGGAATAATGGCAACCGAAATCCAGCCATCTGAGTTGATGGAGAGGATTGTTTTCTATGCCAAGAAGACGTACGATTGGTATGTAGGGAAATAATAAATACGAATCTCAAAAATCTTTCTATTGATCAATTAAATCATAGTTTGCCTACTCTTTTTACACTTTTTGCTTTTGTATTCAGAAATTATCGAATATATTCTTTGATTTTTTAGCATTTTTCGAGTATATTCGACAAAATTCTATCGATTTTATCGAGTATATTCGACAAAATAGTTATTTTTGCCTATATTTTAACAAGAGAAAGCTATGATAGATAAAAATATAATAAAACTTATAATCACAGAAAATCAACAGTTTATCTCAAAAATCAAACTGTTTAAGCGAGAATATAGTTTCGAAGAGAATTTGAATTATGTATTAGTTGGTCTTCGACGTGCAGGCAAATCATATCTTTTATATGAACGAATGCAACAGCTTATGAAAAATGGACACTCAGAAGAGGAGTTTCTATACTTCAATTTTGAAGACGACCGACTTATCAACATACAAGTGTCTGACCTGAACACTATACTGACATCCTATCAAGAAATGTTTGATCATAAACCATTTATATTTCTCGACGAGATTCAAATTGTAGATGGTTGGGAAAAATTCGCACGCAGGCTTGCAGATCAAAATTACCATGTATATATCACAGGCAGCAATGCGAAAATGTTAAGTTCGGAGATTGCCACAACTCTTGGCGGTAGATTCCAAATAAAAGAAGTGTTCCCCCTATCCTTCCGCGAAATGCTCAGATCAAAAGGAATTGATGTAGATGATAAAAACTTTGAATACAAAAATGCAACATCTATCAATAAATATCTGGAAGAGTATTTCCGTTTTGGAGGACTACCTGAAGTAGGAAACGTACAAGACAAGCGTTCATGGCTCAACGGACTATATGGTAAAATCTTTTTTGGTGATTTATTAACCCGTTACTCTGTTCGTAATGATAAAGCATTAAAATTTATTGTGCAAAAACTTGCAGAAAGCATCAAACAACCCATATCATACAGCAGAATTGTTAAATTGGTATCGAGCATAGGAACTAAAATTTCCACCGATACAGTCATAGATTATCTTGGATACATGAATGAATCATGGCTCCTTATACCAATGTCAAACTATGCCTCGAAATTCGTAGAAAAGGCATCAAATAAGAAATACTATTTCATTGACAATGGAATCCTTAATCTGTTTCTAACCGATCCTAATACAAGTTTATTGGAAAATATGGTTGCGATCAATCTGTATAAAAAATTTGGTGATGACGTTGCTTTCTTCAACAGCAATATTGAAGTCGATTTCTACGTGCCAAGCCAGAAATTAGCCGTTCAGGTAAGTTTCTCTCTTAAAGACGAAGACACAAAAAAAAGAGAAGTGCGAGCTCTTGATAAAATCTCTTCTTTAGTTGACGTAGAAGAACGTTACATCATAACAATGTATGAAGAAGAGATCATAGAAAAAAACGGATATACCATCAATGTACTTCCATTATGGAAATGGCTACTGAAAAAATAGTCTCACGAATACCACAAAACTACACTTCAAAAATTTTATTCGCAGGTTTATTTGCTTAAATTTTCGAACTTTATTATTTTTGCATACAAGTGTAATTTTGCATAGAATGTTTTTTCGCGATGTTTACGGGCACGATGAGCTCAAACGACAACTCATCGACGCTGTCAAGTCTGGCAGAATTCCGCACGCTCAGCTGTTCTGTGGCCCGGAGGGTGTGGGTAAATTGCCGTTAGCATTAGCATACGCCCAATATGTGTCGTGCGAAAACAAAGGAGAGAACGACTCCTGCGGACAATGCCCGTCATGCAAAAAATACGCTATGCTCGCACATCCGGATCTCCATTTCGTCTTCCCGATCATCCAAAAGAAACCTGCGGGAAGCGATGAATACTGTATGGAGCATCTCGACGGGTGGAGGGAAATGTTTGCGACGTCGCCCTACTTCAATCTCGACAAATGGGTGGAGGAGGAATTCAGCAGCGTCGCCACCAAACAACCCATCATCTACAACTGCGAAGGCAATGAGCTGATCCGCAAACTGCAGATGAAGGCCTGCGAGAGCGAATACAAAGTGGTGGTGATTTGGCATCCGGAACTGATGGGCGCGGAGTGTTCCAACCGAGTGCTCAAAAGCATCGAGGAACCCGTCGGCAAAACTCTCTTCCTTCTGGTGAGCGACAAGCCTGACGATATCCTGCCAACCATCCAGTCGCGTACACAAAGAGTGGTGATGCACGCTCTTCCGGAAAAGGTGCTGGCAGATGCGATTAGAACAAAGAACAGCAATGCCGATGACAATCAGATTCAGTATGCAGCACGCCTTAGCAAAGGCAGCCTCATCGCTGCGTTCGAACTGCTTGACGACGGAGCTAACACTTTCTTGGACACATTCATCCGTCTGATGAGAAAGGCGTATGTCAGCGACCTTGACGACCTCATCAACCTGAGCAATGAACTTGCGAAACTGTCGAGAAAAAAACAGATCTCCTTTTTGCAATATTGCCAACATATGATACGTGAGAATTTCATCCTCAACGTGGGCAACCAGTCGCTCAACTATATGACGAACGACGAAAATGCCTTCTCGTCGAAATTCGCCCGCTTCATCAACGAGAAGAATGTATGGCAGTTAGTAGATGAATTATCAAAAGCGGAATTCCACATTGAGAGAAACGGAATGTCTAAAATCATTTTCTATGATCTGGCTCTCAAAGTGATGACTCTGCTTAAAAAATAAAATATATAATTAATGAGTAGTATAGACAACGGTGGCGGATGCAACATGAATGCTCAAGGCTGCAGCAAACACACCGACTTGAAATTAGATACATTCGACTGGCTTTGCGATGTGCCCGGCGCTATGCAAACCACTGACCTTGTGGAGGTGACTTTCAAGAACACTCGCAAAGGTTATTTCCGCAACACCAACAATCTTCTCCTTGAAAAAGGAGATTGGGTCACTGTTGAGGCAATGCCAGGCCATGATATAGGAAGAGTCTCTCTTCTTGGCCCATTGGTGCTCCTTCAGATGAAGAAGAATCGCGTCGACCCTAACCGTGCTGATATCAAGCGTATCTTCCGCAAATCGAAGCAGAGCGACCTAGACCATTTTGAAGAGGTGAAAGCATGCGAACAGGAGACTATGATCAAGGCTCGCAAAATCGCTGAAGACCTGAATCTGAATATGAAAATTGGCGACGTGGAATTCCAAGGCGACGGTAATAAAGCCATCTTCTATTATATCGCCGATGAACGTGTGGATTTCCGTCAGCTTATACGTGTGCTTGCCGACACTTTCAAAGTACGTATCGAGATGCGTCAGATCGGAGCACGTCAGGAGGCTGGAAGAATCGGTGGTATCGGCCCATGCGGACGCGCATTGTGCTGCTCTTCATGGATGTCCAACTTCGTGTCGGTGTCTACTTCATCCGCACGCTACCAAGATATATCACCCAACCCGCAGAAACTTGCAGGACAGTGCGCTAAATTGAAATGTTGCATGAACTTTGAGGTGGACACTTACCTTGAAGCTCAGAAAGAGTTCCCTCCACGCGACATTCAGCTTGAGACTCTTGACGGCACTTACTATCACTTCAAAAGCGATATTCTTGCCCGCACAATGCAATACAGCACAGCCCCTAACATGGCTGTCAACCTTGTAACCCTCACTGTGGATGAAGTCAAAGCTATCATCGAACGAAACAAACGTGGTGAGAAGGTAGAACCGTTCGGAAGCGGCAACAAGGGAGAACAAGGATCTAAGTCTGTAGACTACGAAAATGTGGTAGGTCAGGACGACTTGACTCGTTTCGACAAAAAGAAAAAGAAAAAGAATAAAAACCGCAATAAAGAAGATCGCCAACGTAATGCGAACGCCGGAAACGGAGGTGACGCAGAAGCTCAAAACCAGCAAAACGCTGCAAACGAAACACCGTCTGCCAACGAACAACCAGCCAACGAGAATGGCAACCAGGCCAAGGCTCAGGAGGGCAACCAGCAGAACGGAGGAAACGGCAACAACAACCGTAACCGTGACCGCAACAACCAGCAGAAAAACCGCCAACCTCGTAATGAGAACGGCAACCAGCAGAACGGCGAAAACAATGGCAACCAGCAGAACGGTGAGAACAACGGTAACAATAACAACCGTAACCGCAATCAGCACCGTCGCAACAAGAACCATTCTGGCAACCGTCAAAACAATGACCAGCAGGATGGTGGTCAGCCAAACAATAATGGTGGCAACCAGAATTCTAACAACAACGGAGGAGGCAGCAATGAATAGAATCATCATCGGATTTTTACTACTGCTTCTTGCCTCGTGCGGAAGCAATTGCGTCTACCAGGATATCAAGGATATCCCTGAAGACGGCTGGAAAAAAGACGATGCGTTGGCATTCGAGTATGTGATGAACGACACCACAGACTGCTACGAGATCGTGGTGGATGTGAGAAACAAAGGCACATACAAATATCAGAACCTCTGGCTTTTCATCGAAGCGGAAAGTCCGAGCGGTGATATCTACAGCGACACTATCGAGTGCGCGTTGGCAGACAACTATGGACATTGGGTGGGAGACGGAATAGCTTCATACTATGCCAACATCTACCATTTGCCAGTGTCGTTCATGCCTATGGTGAAATTTCCGAAACAAGGAACTTACAAAATAAACATTTGGCAGGGAATGCGTGAAGACGTACTTGAAGGCATCTCAGATGTCGGCATACGAGTTCGCAAAGTCTATGCAGAATAATAATAAAAAGAGCGATGGCAAAAAACAAACTGGCGAAATTCAGCGACATGGATTCCTATCCACACGTGTTCCAATGCCCTTTCTACAATCTTCAGCAGCAAGGCGGAAGACATGAGATGAGCGGAAAATGGAATACTTTCTTCGGCAACGACAATCCTATCGTGCTTGAATTAGGATGTGGACGCGGAGAATACACTGTCGCACTTGCGAAAATGTATCCCGACAAAAATTTCATCGGTGTCGACATCAAGGGAGCAAGAATGTGGGCTGGAGCTAAAGAGGCACTTGAACAAAAAATGCCGAACGTGGCGTTCATCCGCACCAATATCGAAGCCATCGCAGGATTCTTCGACAAAGACGAAGTGTCTGAAATATGGATCACATTCCCAGATCCACAGATGAAGAAAGTGAACAAACGTCTGACAAGCACAAGATTCATGAGTCTCTACCAGCAAATTCTTAAAGACGGTGCTACAGTGCATCTTAAGACAGACAGCAACTTCATGTTCACATACACGAATGAGATGATAAAGAGTAACCGTTATGAGGTGACATTCAGCAACAACGATCTTTACCATTCTTCATTCTCTGACGACAAGATCCTATCCATCCGCACCTACTACGAACAGCAGTGGCTGGAACGTGGACTGACTATCAAATATGTGTCGTTCAAAGTGACTCACAGAGATACGTTTGTGGAGCCGGATGTGGATATCGAATATGATTCCTACAGAAGCTACAACAGAAGCAAACGCAGCGAAAAGAACAGTAGCCAGGACGTCGTGTGAAATGACAAATGCGGAATGATGAATGCTAAATTGGCTGTTTGCCAATTTACATGTTCCGTAAAGACAGGACGATCACAAGGGATCATAAACATGGGCAACCACAAGGAATTGCCCCTACGAACAAAACAAAGAAA